>JAKDKP010000335.1 GCA_030453285.1 Propionibacteriales bacterium | reverse complement strand
CATCTGGACGGTCCTGATCGTTGCCTGCATGGTCGGCATGTTCTGGGTCAGGGACGACTACGCGTACGTGTGGCTCGGCCTGATCCTGCTGTCGGCCGGCAACATCTTCGCCGAGTTCGCCAACGTCTCCTACTACGCGATGCTCAAGCAGGTCTCCACCCCTACAACGGTCGGGCGGGTCTCGGGCATCGGCTGGGCGGCCGGCTACGTCGGCGGCATCTTCCTGCTCCTGCTGCTCTTCGTCGGGCTGATCGGCCCGGAGGTGGGCTGGTTCGGTGCCACCTCCGAGGGCGGCCTGCGCTATCGCATCGTCGCCCTGTTTGCCGCTGCCTGGTTTGCGGTGTCGGCCATCCCGCTGTTCCTGAGCGTCCCCGAGGTGCCGGCCCAGTCCGCCGGTCGACGGGTCGGATTCCTCGAGTCGTACAAGGTGCTCGTGCGTGACGTCGTGAACCTGTGGCGCACCGACCGCAACGCCACCTTCTTCCTCGGCGCCAGCGCGCTGTTCCGTGACGGGCTGGCGGCGGTGTTCACCTTCGGCGCCGTCATCGCGGTCAGCGTGTACGGCCTGACCAGTTCGGAGGTGTTGATCTTCGGCGTCGCGGCCAACGTCGTGGCCGCTGCTGGCGCCTTCACCGGCGGACTCATCGAGGACCGGGTGGGACCCAAGCCGATCATCCTGGTCTCACTGGTGGGCCTGACCCTCACCGCCATTGCCTTGATCTTCGTGTACGACACCACCGCCTTCTGGATGCTGGGGCTTGCCCTGTGTCTGTGGGTCGGCCCGGCGCAGTCGTCGGCGCGTGCCTTTCTCGCCCACGTCTCCCCGCCCGGACGGGAGGGGCAGATGTTCGGCCTGTACGCGACCTCCGGCCGGGCCGTGTCGTTCCTGGCCCCCACCCTGATCGGCGTCTTCTCCCTGATCGGCGGCGACCGGACCGGCATCGTCGGCATCGCGGTCGTGCTGGTGCTCGGCATCATCGCCCTGTTCTTCGTGAAGTCACCGGCGCGACCGACCCGTACGGTGAAGTGAACCGCCGGTGGCCGGGCTCACCACCGACCCGGTAGCTTTGGTTCATCAGGGAATGAACGTGCGGGGGTGCGCGTTGATCCCATGGAGACCATCAACACTTTGGGGAGGGAGTGAACATGGCAGATCGTGCACTACGAGGGGCTGGTCTGGGTTCCAAGAGCTTCGAGGACGAGCAGGGCGTCGAGTTTGCGCCACGACAGCAACTCGGCTTCGACTGTCCCAACGGACACCATTTCGACCTGACGTTCGCTGAGGAGGCCGAAGCGCCTGCGCTGTGGGAGTGCCCGCGGTGCGGAGCCGAATCCCGGCGCAGCGACGGCGTCGAGCCGGAGCTGAAGGCGGGCAAGCCCGTACGAACCCACTGGGACATGCTGCGCGAGCGCCGCTCGATCCCAGAACTGGAAGAGCTGCTCACCGAACGCCTCGGCTTGCTGCGCAGCGGCAAGATCGGCACCGGTCGCTGAGCGATCCCACCAGCACCACCACCGAAGGCCCCGCACGGCCCATGGTCGTACGGGGCCTTCGGCTTGTCTCCGAGCGTCTCGATTTCGGCACCGTGACATGGTCGCTCGTAGATTCGGTCGCTGTGGTGACACGCGAGGCGCACAGTGCCGCCGCTGCCACTGAGGCGACCACATCTACGCAGAAGGGCGCTGCGACGCGCTCGTTCCTCGCTTGCTCAACGAGCGATCACGGCCCGAATCGCCGGAGCCGACCGCCGCCACTGGATCAACGTCACTCGATCTCGCCGGCGATCGTCCGTCCGTCATCGCCGGGGCGTTGGCCGGGCCGTCGTTGATCGGGCGGGGTCGAGTCGTCCACAGTCTCACCGGGGATGTTCTGCTCGGCATCCATCCGTGCCCGGAGCGTCGCAGCATTCACGCCGTACGTGCGCTGGACGTTGCGGGCGATCAGGAAGCCCAGCGCGCCGCGGGCCAACGGCCGGGTGAACGGCAGCAGGAAGAAGAAGCCGAAGATGTCGGTGATGAACCCCGGCAGCATCAACAGCAGTCCACCGACCAGCACCAGGGCCGCATCGGCCAACTCGCCGGCCGGCATTCGGCCCCGCCCGAAGGCCTCCTGCAGAGCCTTCCACGCTCGGGTGCCCTCACGCTTGGTGAGCCAGCCGCCGATGATCGCTTCCACGACCAGGATGGCGATGGTGGGCAGCACCCCGATCTCCTGCCCGACCCGGACCAGCACGGTGACCTCGAGGATCGGCAGGGCGACCAGGAGCACGACCAGGATGATCACCATCCACGGAGCCCGCCAGCGAGGCTTGGTGCTGGCGGGTCCCGATGGTGGCGGTCGTCCCGATGGTGGTGGTTGCCCCGATGGTGGTGGCAGGGGCGCGCTCACGACGAACTCTTCTGCTTTCGTACCCCTTGATCCAGGGCTTTCTCGCCGGCGTCGCGGAGCTGTTCGGCGCGGTGGGCGATCCCCCACAAGGTGGTGCGGATCAGGGCCTCGATGAAGATGGCCTTGCTCATCTTGGAGTTGCCGCGTTCCCGTTCGATGAACGTGATCGGCACCTCGACCACCCGCAGGCCGGCCCGTACGGTGCGCCACAGCAGGTCGACCTGGAAGCAGTAGCCGGCCGAGGCGACCTCGTCCAGACCGATCGCCTGCAGGGCGCTGCTGCGGAAGGCACGGAAACCGCCGGTGACGTCCTTCTGCTTGAGCCCCAACATGAGCTTGGTCCAGATGCTGCCGCCGCGGGAGATGGCCTGTCGGTACGCAGGCCAATTGACCACCTTGCCGCCGGGCACGTACCGGGAGCCGATCACCAGGTCGGCGTCGGCGATCCGTGCCAACATGCGTGGCAGGTCCTCGGGCTGGTGTGAGCCGTCGGCGTCGTGCTCGACCAGGACGGTGTAGCCGTTGTCCATTCCCCATTCGAAGCCGGCCAGATAGGCCGCCCCGAGCCCCTGCTTGCCGCGCCGATGCAGCACGTGCACGTGATCATCGTCGGCCACCAGGCGATCGACGATGGCGCCGGTCCCGTCGGGTGAGTTGTCATCGGCGATGAGCACATGGGCATCGGGCACCGCAGCCCGCAGCCGACCGGTGATCGGCTCGATGTTCTCGGCCTCGTTGTACGTCGGGATGATCACCAGCACCTTCTCGGCGGTGATGTCCTGGGCAGACGTGTTCTCAGGCAATGGAGTGAACTCCCTCATTCGGTGCAACGGACTGGCAGGCAACCATCCTCTCGCATCGGGACAAACTTCGGCCCTCGCCCGCACCGGGAAGCGACTACTCCTTCCCCACAGGTGCTGACGAAGTCGGTTCGCGCATCGGGCCGACCGTCCAGGCGCCGCGGCGGCGGCTGCGGCCACTCCACGAGTTCGCGATCGCCAGCAGCACCGCCCCCAGCCCGGCCAGCGAGGCGGCCCGATCGACCCAACGACCGACGATGACCGCAGGCGTGCGGCCCTCCCGTACGGGCATCGTCACCACCGAGGAGGCCGCGGTGAATTCCTGCGTACGCTCGGTCACCCTCCCGCGGCGATCGATGTGGCCCGAGACCGAGTTGGTGGTGGCGACCGAGATCTCGCGGCGGGTCTCCATCGCGCGAGCGCGCGTGATGGCGAACTGCTGCTCGATCTGGCCGGTTCCGCCGTACGTGGCGTTGTTGCTCTGCACCAGTACCACCTGGGCGCCGTTGGTGATCACGTCGTTGACCGTGTTGTCGTAGGCGAGTTCGAAGCAGATCAGGTCACCGACGGCAAGAGGACGCCCGTCGGGCAGCACGACGTTGATCACGCCCGGTTCGGTGCCGGGGACACCTTGTCGACCGACGAGTTGGAGCATCGGGATGAGCGGAAGGAGTTGCTCCCGAAACGGGATCCATTCCCCGAACGGCACCAGATTGCGCTTCTTGTACGGTGCCGTCACGCCCAGTTGGGGGTCCCACCACATGCCGGTGGTCTGCCGCTCGTCGGGACCGGGACCGTTGGTG
>JAKDKP010000334.1 GCA_030453285.1 Propionibacteriales bacterium | reverse complement strand
ATCGCGACTGCCGCCATACCCAGCGTGGCGGCACGAACGGACAGGACCAGAACCGCGACCGCAGACCGTCGCCACGCCGATCCGTGACGGGACCCGTGGCGCGATCCGATCGTGAGCAGGCCGCGCCTGGCCAAGGTTCGCCCGACCAGCACGGCCACCAGGAGTTGTGCGGCGACCGATGCGAGACCGAGGCCGGCAAGTCCCAGCGAGGTACCCAACACCGAGACGATGTCCAACCCGATGTGCACCGCGGCTCCGGACAGGGCCAGCAGCGAGACGGAGTGCACCGCCTTGCTGCCGCGGAGCGCTCCGTACCCCGCCATCGCGAACGCCATCACCGGTAGTCCCGCGGCACGGGCCAGGAGATAGTCCCGGGCGCCATCGGTCAGCCCGGCGAACAGGGCAACCATGGCCAGGATCGCGCCGAGCACGAAGCCAAATCCAGTGCCCGAGAGGAGCGCGGTACCAGTGGTGCGGGCCGCCTCGGTGTCACGACCCGTGGCGCGGAGGGTGGCAATCTCGGTGGTCTGGGCAAACATGATCGGGGCGACCAGCCAGGTCGCCGTGGTGGCGATGCTGGCGCCGAGCGCCAGAGACGACTGCTCCTCAACCCCGAGACGACCGGCCGCGATGGTGTCAGCCAGCCCGGTCAGCGGTTCGGCCAACAAGGCGATGGCGGCGAGGCCGGACAATCGCAGGGCGGTGGCGAACGTACTCATCGAGTCTCGCTCACCTGATCGCCAGGCGGCGACGATGCGCGCTGACGTGGGTGCGCGTCGCGCATCGCCTGCTGCAGAAGAGCTGATGGCCGGACCGGGAGAAGTCAACGAAGACGTGCCGGCAGCCTTCACCGGCACACTCCCCGAGGCGCATCGCGCCGGACTGATCGGCGAGCACGGTGGCGATCGAGACGAGGCAGTTCACCCGGAGCCGTTCGGCCAGTCCATCGTGGTGGGCGTCGAAGTGCAGATGCGGTGCCCACGCCTCATTGATCGACACACTCACCTGGACCACCACCGTCGCGAGCACCTCGTTGAGTCGGATCGCCGCCGTCCCCGCGTCGGGCGCGGTGAACACGGGATGCAGTTCGTCGGCGAGGCGCCGCATCGTATGTTCGAGGTCGTTGACGTCGACCTCCTCGACGCGCCTCCGGTGCTGCACCGGCAACGGGTCGCGAGTGATCAGCTCGGCGGCCCAGACGTGATCCAACAGACCGTCCCGGCGAGCATTGATGACGTCGACCGTGAGCTCTGCGGCTCTCCTGTGCACTGGCATGACCCCATCGTCACGTAAGCGCTGAACTCATTTCAACGCTTACATTGGCGGCGTGGGACGGCCGTCCACCCAGCGGCCGCAGGGTCTACTTCTGGAATGTCCGACCAGGCCGGTGCCGTCGGTGCCAGCGACTTTCCCAGTCGTCGCGTCGAGATCGGAGCGCGACTGCGGATTCGGCGACGATGCGGCGGAACTCGGCCTCATCGATGTCCTCCTCGTCGCGCAGGTCATCGTCGACGACCAGCTCGTCCCAGCCGAAGAAGACCCGATTCAGAATCTCGTAGCGCTCCTGATCTCCCAGTCGCTGGTCGGACTGCATCAACCGCGCATACTCGTGGCCGAACTCCTCGGCGTCCTCGCGGTCGGGCAAGGACTCGAACAGGGCGAGGTAGGTCGCATCGGGCACCCCGAAGGCAGACGGCTTGCGCCGCTCGAGCAATCGCCGGAACGCCTCAACCACACCCATTCCCAGATCGTACGGGTGGCGCAGCTCGGCCACGGCTCAGGCAGGCGGTCTCAGGCCGGGCGAGCCCCAGTCGGGATGGGCTCAGACAGGCCGGCTCAGACAGGTCGGCTCGTACAGGCCGACTCAGACAGGCCGACTCAGGCAGGCCGGCTCAGACAGGGCTGGCTCAGACAGGCGGGGATTCAGGAGGGGCGTGCCTGGCAACGGCCCCGGCGAACCAGCCGGTGATCGTGCTCGGATGGGTGATGGCGGTGCCAACGCACACCGCAAAGGCGCCAGCCTTCATCGCCTCGGCTGCCTGCTGCGGCGTGTGCACGCGGCCCTCGACGATCAAAGGCCGCGCGGCGAAGCCCGCGATCTCGGCCACCAGGTCGAGGTCGGGCCCGACCGACCTGGGCCGTTCACCGGTGTAGCCGGACAGGGTGGTGCCGAGGATGTCGGCACCGGCATCCTGGGCCGCGCGAGCGTCATCGGCCGAGCCGGCATCGGCCATGATCAACACCTCGGGGTATCGGTCCTTGACGCCGGCGATCACCTCGGCCAGGGTTCGTCCGTCGGGCCGCGGGCGGCGGGTGCCGTCAACGGCAACGATCGCACAGCCGGTGGCGGCCACGGCCAGGGCATGATCAAGAGTGGGGGTGATGAAGACGCCGCCGTCGCCGTCCTTCCACAGCCCGATCACCGGTACGTCGACAGCGGCGGTGATCAACTCAAGATCGGCGATCCCCTGGGCACGAATCCCGGCCGCTCCGCCAACAACACAGGCCTGGGCGATCTGTGTCATCGTGCGCGAGTCACGCATCGGTTCACCGGGGTACGCCTGGCAGGACACCACCAGACCGCCCTGCAGGCGGGACAGCACGTCGTTCATGATCAATTCCTCGTCCCGTCGTTGCGGCAGTCGGTACGCTCACGCGGCAGCAGTGATCTGGCCGACCATCCGGCACCAACCAGGGCTGCCTCGGCGCCCAGTTCGGCCGGGACCATCCGTACGTCACAGAGCAGGTCGATCAGTTCGCTGCGCAGGGTGGTCTCCATCGGACCCCACCACAGTGGACCGGCCTGGGCCACGCCACCCCCGATGATCACCACGGCCGGATCCACAACGGTGACGAGTCCGGCGATCCCGCGCCCTAGGGCAACGGCAGCGTCGGTGACGAGCCCGGTGGCGCGCTCATCGCCGGCCACGGCACGCGTCACGACCCCCTGGCCGTCCAGTGCTTCACCGGTCAACCCCGTCCAGCGACTGGCGAGTGCCACACCCGAGGCGACGGCCTCCAGATGACCCAGACGCCCGCATGGACAGCGCAGGCCTTCGGCACCGACCGCCGGTAGGTGACCGAACTCGCCGCCGGCCGAGTGCGCCCCACGGTGGGCCTGCCCGTTGATCACCAGCCCAGCACCGACGCCGGTCCCCACCGTGACCAGCAGCACCGGATCCAGTCCTCGTCCGGCCCCGAGCCAGGCCTCCCCCAGGGCGTGGGCATCGACGTCGTTCTGTAGGTGCACGGGCACGGTACTGCCCCAGCGACCGGCGAGGCGGCGCGACAGTCCGTCGGCGACCCGCGTACCCGGCCACCCCGGCATGGCATCGGTGGCCGAGACGATCAATCCGCGTTCGACGTCGACCAGTCCGGCCGTGCCCACACCCACCGCAGGGACCGAGGCGTCATCAGTCACCGAGTCGACCACCCCAGCCACGGCATCCAACACCGCCGCCGGGCCTGCTGCCGCGGGGGTAGCAATGGTGTGCAGACCGCTGACCCGGCCCTCGGGGGAGACCAGGCCAGCGGTGATCTTGGTGCCGCCGAGATCGACGGCGACAGTATTGGCCGACATGACTCAGCCGGTCGCCGACATGCGGCGATCGGCGGACGCGTTCGGCCCGGTCGTGGCACGGCTGCCCGTCGCGCTCCGAGTTGCACCGACGATCCGGCGAATCGCATCCAGCGACGGACCGTCGATGGCGCGCACCGGGTGGGCCATGGTGCCGGTCGGCAACGTCCCCAACTCGACCATCGCCGCCTTGAACGCCCCGACACCCCGGGCGTCGAGTGAGCGCATCGGTGCCTGGAAGACGATCTCGAACAGGTCGGCCAGTCGCTCCTGCTCGGTCACCGCGCTCGGCCAGTCCCCTGCCGTGGCGGCGTCCCAGAGTCGTACGTAGCCGGCAGGATCGACGTTGGCGAGGCCGGGGACGAGCCCATCGGCGCCCAGCATGATCATTCCGTCGCACATCAGTTCGTGACCGC
>JAKDKP010000333.1 GCA_030453285.1 Propionibacteriales bacterium | reverse complement strand
CTCCTTCGGTGTGGTCGGCAACGGGCTGCCGGGACTGGTGTCGTACCTGCTGCTGATCGGGTGGGAGATCTTCTTGTGCTCGATGGCGGTGCTGGCCAGCGGGACCGTCGCCGATCGCCTGGTTCTCGGCAGTGGTGGCACGGTCAAGGTGATCGCCCTCATCGTTGTTGCCGGCGTCGTGGTCACCCTGGGCATCCTGGGATTCGAGGCGATCATGACGTTCCAGAAGTGGCTCACCATCGCCACCATGATCATGACGGTGGCCTACATGGCGCTGACTCTCGACCGGGTCGATCTCAGCACGGCGATGGCGATGCCGGACGCGCCGGTGGCCGCGGTGATCGGTGCCGGGGTGATGTTGCTGGCCGGCTTCGGGGTGGGTTGGACGAACTGTGCTGCCGACTATTCGCGCTACCTTCCCCGTACGGCATCAAAGTCGGGAATCATCGGTTGGACGACCTTCGGCGGTGCCCTGCCGGTGATCGTGCTGACCGTGTACGGGGTGCTGCTGTGTGCCTCGGACCCGACCCTCCTGGACGCGGTCAGTGACGATCCGATCGGCGCGCTGACCGAGATGCTGCCGACCTGGTTCCTGATCCCCTTCGCGCTGGTCGCGGTGGCGGGACTGGTTGCGGGAGCGATCATCGACATCTACTCCTCCGGGCTCACCCTGCTCACCATGGGACTGCCGGTGAAGCGCTGGGTGGCCGCCGCCGTCGACGGTGTGCTGATGATCATCGGCACGATCGCGGTTGCGTGGTTCGCCACCGACTTCATCACCCCGTTCACCGGCTTCCTGATCACCCTGGGAGTTCCGTTGGCCGCCTGGTCGGGGATCTTCATCGCCGACCTGTTGCTGCGCCGGGACCGCTACGACGAGGCCAAGCTCTTCGACTCCTCCCTTCCCGGGGGTTACGGCCGGGTCCGCTGGGACTCGATCCTGATCATGGTCGTCTCCTCGGTGATCGGTTTCGGTCTGGTCACCAACACCAACGCCGGTTGGTTGACCTGGCAGGGCTACCTTCTTGATCTTGGCCTGGGTGGCCGCGAGGGGCCCTGGGCGTACGCCAACATCGGAGTCCTGGTCGCCCTGGCCGTCAGTTTCGTCGCCTACCTGCTGATCGGCCGCTCCCGGGTCCGCGCCCAGGAGAGCGCGCCCAGCTCCGACTGAGGCCTGCCGGCGAGAATCGACATCCAGACGGCCCACCACGCCGCGAATCAGGGCGTGTCGGCCGGCCTGGACGTCGAAAGTTGGAGTCAGCCCTCATGGACCTGGTCGTCGGGCGGCCTGTCCAGGGTGTGACGACACGCGAGGTGGACGAGGTGCTCAGCCGATTCGGCGTCATCGCGCGCCGGGAACACCCGCATCTGCAGCACAGCATCGAGCACCTGCGCCGCTCGGGCAGACTGACCACAATCTTGCCCGGCGTCCTCGTCCCGGCCCAACTGCCCGTCACCCTGCGATCACTGTGCCGGGCGGTGGCCGCATGGGATCGCGACGCAGTGATCACCGAATCGGCGGCGGCTCGGCTCACCTTCTGGCCCGACTGCCCTCACGACGTCATCTCCGTGGCGACCAGACGCCGCTCGGCTCGGCGCGGGTTCCGCCTGCGCGCGGCACGCATCCCGGCCGAGCTGATCCATCTGCTGCCCGATGGCGTCCAGGTGACCACACCGGCACGGACCGCGCTGGACCTGTGCCCTGCCCTGGGCGGTGACAGCATCGACGTCGCCCTGCGCACCCGTGCGGCCCGGTTCGACGATCTCTGGCAGGCGTGGGAGCTCTCCCGTTGTCGCCCCGGCAATGCCGAACGACTTCGCCTGTTGCTCGAGTCCAGGACCGAGCCGTGGTCACGGGCCGAGCGTGCACTGCACCGCCTCCTGCACGAGGCAGGCATCGACCATTGGCAAGCCAACCGCCTGATCCGGGTCGGTGACCGGCGCTACTACGGCGACGTCGTGTTCCGCAGAGCCCGTCTGGTGCTGGAGGTCGACGGTGCCGCCTTCCACGCCGATCCGACCGTGTTCGACGTCGACCGGGTCCGACAGAACGACCTCCAACTGCATGGGTGGCTGGTCCTGCGCTTCACCTGGGACCGGATCCACAACGACCCGGCCGGTGTGCTCTCGGAGACTCGCTTTGCCCTCCGACACGCTGCCCCTCGGACTCGGCGACTGCGCCAGTCGTGACCAGACGCCACCGCAGGGAAATCTGGTCGCCGGTTCCGGGCACCGCGCCAGCCTGTCGGCCATGACTGAATTGCTCGACACCCTGCGTGATCACCCGCGTCATCGACGCGCCAACAGCTACGACCCGGCCTGGGTGAGGTCGCTCGACATGGGGCCGCATCCGCTGTGGCAACTCGAGGAGCTGCTGCGGGAGGTTCCGCTGGAGCCCGGCATGCGGGTGCTCGACCTTGGCTGCGGGAAGGGCGCCACGGCGGTGTTCCTCGCCCGCGAGTTCGGCGTCGACGTGGTCGCCCTCGACGCCTGGATCGGCGCGGAGGAGATCGATCGGGTCTGTGCCGAGGCCGGCGTGTCCGATCGGGTGACCGCGGTCCAGGGAGACGTGCGTCAACTGCCGTTCGATGATGACAAGTTCGACGCCGTCGTTTCGGTGGACGCCTTCGAATACTTCGGGACCGACGTCCACCTGTTGCCGAGGTTGCTTCGCGTGCTGCGTCCGGGCGGGCGGCTCGGCATGACCACTCCGGCGCTGGCCCGGGATCCGTACGAACACGCACCCTCCGAGCGGCTGCGCACCACGCTCGGCTGGGAGGTCGCTGCCTGGCACTCGCCGGCCTGGTGGGGGCGGCACTGGGAGTTGAGCGGTCTGGTCAACGACGTGTCCGCCCGGTGGGCCCCCGGGGGCACCACGATTGGCTCGTGTGGGCCCGACTCGGGGACGCTGACCCGATGGCGGACCTCCTTCAGGCTGACACCGACGAGGAGATCGGGTTCGCGGTGGTGTCAGCGACCAAGGCCTAGACCCGACTTTCGACATCCAGACGGGCGAACACGCGATGATCTGCGCGTGCCGCGCCGCCTGGACGTCAAAAATCGGGGCCCGCGTCAGGACTGGTCGGCCGCCAACTGCTCGGCCGGCGTCTCCTTCTTGGCCTTGGGCTCTGGCTTGGCGTCCACCCCGGCCTCCTTGCGCTGCTGCGGTGTGATCGGGGCCGGCGCCTGGGTCAGCGGGTCATAGCCGCCACCGGACTTCGGAAAGGCGATCACGTCGCGGATCGAGTCGGTCCTGGCCAGCAGCGCCACGATCCGGTCCCAGCCGAAGGCGATGCCACCATGTGGCGGTGCACCGTAGGCGAAGGCGTCGAGCAGGAAGCCGAACTTCTCCTGGGCCTCCTCCGACGACAGCCCCATCACCTCGAACACCCGTTCCTGGATGTCGCGCCGATGGATACGGATCGACCCGCCACCGATCTCGTTGCCGTTGCAGACGATGTCGTACGCCCACGCCAGCGCGTTGCCGGGGTCGCTGTCGAAGGACACCAGGTCCTGCGGCGAGGTGAAGGCGTGGTGCACCGCGGTCCACGCACCGGCACCCACGGCGACGTCACCGGCGGCGACCTCCTCCGAGGCCGGCTCGCACCGCGGTGCGTCGACCACCCAGAGGAAGGACCAGGCGTTCTCGTCGATCATGTCGGTGCGCCTGGCGATCTCGAGCCGTGCAGCACCGAGCAGCTCCTGGGAGGCCTTCCGCTTGCCGGCGGCGAAGAAGATGCAGTCGCCGGGGTTCGCGCCGACCTTGGCACTGAGTCCCTCGGTCTCGGCAGCCGACAGGTTCTTGGCGACCGGACCGGCCAGGGTGCCGTCCTCGCCGATCGTGACGTACGCCAGCCCCTTGGCCCCGCGCTGCTTGGCCCACTCCTGCCACGCGTCGAACTGCCGGCGAGGCTGGCTGGCACCCCCGGGCGTCACGACGGCACCGACGTTCTCGTTCTGGAAGCCCCGGAACTCGGTGTCGGCGCAGTGTTCGGTCAGCTCGGTCA
>JAKDKP010000332.1 GCA_030453285.1 Propionibacteriales bacterium | reverse complement strand
GAGAGCCCATGTCCACCGAACCGATCAGCCGCACCGACCTCACTGACGCCAACCTGCCGGTCATCGACCTGTCCCGAACGCTCGATCCCGACCAGGTCGACGGCTTCCGCGAAGACCTCCGCCGGGCCACCCACGACGTCGGCTTCTTCTATCTCGTCGGGCACGGCATCCCCGACGAGTTGCGCACCGATCTGCTCACCCAGGCGAGACGCTTCTTTGCCTTGCCCGAGCAGGAGAAGCGGGCCATCGAGAACGTGCGCAGCCCGCACTTCCGTGGCTGGACACGGCTCGGCGGCGAAAACACCCAGGGGCATCAGGACTGGCGGGAACAGATCGACATCGGACCCGAGGCGCCGGCCGTCGACGCGCCGGCCCACCCGTGGGAGGTGCTGCAGGGGCCCAATCAGTGGCCAGCCTCCCAGCCGGAGCTCAAGGAGGTGCTCAACCGCTGGCAGGGCCATCTCAGTGGGGTCGCGCAGTTGCTGTTGCGGGAGTGGGCTGCCGCCTTGGGCCAGCCGCGGGACGTGTTCGATGCTGGCTTCGACACGCCATCGACCTTGATCAAGGTCGTCCGGTACCCCTCGCGCCAGGATCATGATCAAGGAGTAGGGGCGCACAGCGACTCCGGAGTCCTCACCCTGTTGTGGGTCGAACCCGGGAAGGGTGGCCTGCAGGTCGAATCGCACGGCAGGTGGATCGATGCCCCACCGATTGACGGCGCCCTCATCGTCAACATCGGCGAGCTCCTGGAGGTGGCGACCAATGGCTATCTGAAGGCGACCCGACACCGGGTGATCTCACCGGAGAGCGACTCCCGCATCTCGGTGCCCTTCTTCTACAACCCCTCGTTGTCGGCCAACATCCCCATCCTCGAGCTGCCCGCCGAACTGGCGGCCGAGGCGAGCGGAGTTCGTGCCGAGCCCGGAAACCCGATCCACGCGACGTACGGCGAGAACGCCTTGAAATCCCGTCTTCGGGCCCACGCCGACGTGGCCCGTATCCATCATCCCGACCTGCTCGTCACCTCCTGACCGACCCGCCTGCCAGACCCATCAACCGCCCATCAACCAAAGGACTTGATCATGAACAGACGCATCTTCCTCGGCGGCCTCGGCCTGCTCTCCCTCGCCGCCACCACCGGATGCGGGGCGGCCGCAGCAGCCGGCACTGGCCCACTGCGGATCGCCGCCTCACCCGTACCGCACGCGGAGATCCTCAATCGCCTCATCGAATCAGGAGCGTTGGAGTCCGGATCGCTGGACATCCTAGAGATCAGCGGAGACCTCGACCCGAACGCGATCCTCGAGGCCGGCGACATCGACGCGAACTTCTTCCAGCACGTGCCCTACGCCAAGGACTGGGCCGCGCAGAACAAGGTGGAAAATCTGGCCAATGTTGCTGAGGTGCACGTCGAGCCGTTGGGCCTGTACAGCAAGAAGATCACCGACCTGGCGAAGGTGCCGCAGGGAGTCAGGCTCGCGCTGCCCAACAATGTCACCAACTTTGCTCGCGGCCTGTTCCTGCTGCAGGACGCCGGGTTGATCAAGCTCGACGTTGCTCCGGACAAGGCATCGTCGACCCAGGTCACCGAGAAGAACGTCACCGAGAACCCGCACAAGATCAACTTCACCCAGGTCGATGCTCCCCAGCTCGCCCGTGCGCTGGACGATCCGACGATCCAGTTGGCGGTGATCAACGGCAACTACGCACTGGAGGCCGGGCTGATACCGGCCACCGACGCCCTGGCCATCGAGACAGCCGACCAGAATCCGTACGCCAATGTGTTGACCACACTCACCGACAAGGTCAACGACGAGCGCATCACCAAACTGGCAGCCGCGCTGACCTCACCCGAACTCGGCGCCTGGATCACCGAGAAGTACCAGGGTTCGGTCATTCCGGTCAAGAGGGCCTGATCATGATCGAGGTCTCGGGAGTCAGCAAGATCTATCCCGGCGGCGTGGCGGCCCTCGATGACGTGTCTCTGCGCGTTGCTGCGGGAGAGATCTACGGCATCATCGGCCGGTCCGGCGCAGGCAAGACGACGCTGTTGCGTTGCCTGAATCTGCTGGAAACGCCTACCACGGGGGAGATCTGGCTGGACGGCACCGCCCTGGCCGCCCTGTCCGGAGCGCGGCTGCGGCAGGTGCGGCGGGACATCGGTGTGGTGTTCCAGCAGTTCAACCTGCTCGACTCCCGGACGGTGCGAGGCAACATCGCCTTCCCGCTCGAGGTGGCCGGTGTGCCGCGGGCCGAACGCGAGCGCCGGGTCGACGAGCTGCTCGATCTGGTGGGACTGACCGAACGCCAGCGTGCCCACCCAGGACAGCTGTCCGGTGGGCAGAAGCAACGCGTCGGGATCGCCCGGGCTCTGGCGGCGAACCCGAAGGTGCTGTTGTGTGATGAGCCGACGTCGGCCTTGGACAGTGAGACCACCACCCAGGTGCTGGAGCTGCTGTCCGAGCTCAACCGGCAGCTGGGGGTGACGATCGTGATCATCACCCACGAGCTGTCGGTCGTCCGCGCAATCTGTCAGTCCGGTGCCTTGCTGGATGGCGGGAAAGTGGCCGACTCCGGTCGCCTCGTCGACCTGGTCACCCGCCCCGACTCGCGGCTGGGTGAGGCACTGTTGCCGACCTCGGTGCCCGCATCGACCGGGCCGCAGGAACGCGCCAGCGCGCTGGTGACGTTTGCCGACGCCGGCGCCAACGGGCACCTGTTCTCCCAGCTCACCAGGGAACTCGGCATCGACGTGTCTCTGCTGGGTGGGGGTGTCGAACGGATCGGTAGCACCGATGTGGGGCGACTGCGGGTGGCGTTCTCCTCGGCCGACGGGATGGTGGACGTGCCCCGGGTGCGGCACTTCCTCGCCGATCGAGGCGCCCAGGTGGCCGCATGAAGACCACGCCGACCGACGCCCTGCCCGAAGTGTGGCAGGCGCTGGGCGAGACGGTGCTGATGGTCGGTGTCGCCTCGGTGTGCACCGTGCTGATCGGTACCCTCGTCGGCGTGTTGTTCGTGCTGACCGGCAGTGGTGGTCTGTGG
This sequence comes from Propionibacteriales bacterium, assembly GCA_030453285.1. Taxonomy (GTDB): domain Bacteria; phylum Actinomycetota; class Actinomycetes; order Propionibacteriales; family Propionibacteriaceae; genus Carbonicoccus. The sequence continues at coordinate 962 of JAKDKP010000332.1, read as the reverse complement.
CGGCAGCCGGTGATCAACACCGTTTTGGGGATGGTGATCAACATCGGCCGCTCGTTACCGTTCATCATCCTGCTGATCGTGGTGATCCCGGTGACCAGGCTCATTGCCGGCACCGCCATCGGGCCCGTGGCCGCGATCGTCCCGTTGACCCTCGGCTCGGTGCCGTTCTTTGCCCGGGTGGTGGAGACCGCTCTGCGGGAAGTCAGTCGCGGCAAGGTCGAAGCCGCCCAGGGGATGGGCGCCACTCGGGGCGACATCGTGCTGAAGGTGTTACTGCCCGAGGCCGCTCCCGGTCTGGTGGCCGGCATCACCCTCACCGTGGTGATGCTGATCGGCTTCTCCGCCATGGCCGGCACCATCGGTGGCGGCGGGCTGGGCGACTTCGCCCTGCGGTACGGCTACCAACGCTTCAACACCCCGGTCCTGCTGATCGCGGTGGTGGTGCTGATCGTGCTCGTGCAGGGGATCCAGTCGCTGGGGGACCTGCTCGTCCGTCGGCTGGCCCACCGACGCAGCACCGCCTGAACGCTGCCCACTTGAGCGCCCCGGTTCCTGGCGTATCCCACAGCCGGCGACACCTGGCGTGCGGATCCTCGTGAAAAGGGTCGTCTCAGCGACACTCGCGGCTCTCAGCGCCTCGGCTGTCGCTGAGACGACCGACTTCACGAGTCGGCCCGATCGGACGCTGTCCACAGATCTGCTCAGCAGTCGGCCCGCGGGTCGCGATTGCGCCCATGCTGGTGCGATGAACAGCCAGGGAGTGCAGAAGCGGGCCGAGCTGGACCGTCATTGGGGACGCGCAACTGTCGACCGCGCCGTCCGCGAAGGCCGCCTGATCGTCGTGGCTCGTGGTTGGTACGCGCTGCCTGACGCTTCGTCCGATGTGCTGCGGGCCATCCGGTTGGGCGGGCGTCTCGACTGCGTCAGCGCTGCCCAACATCATGGTTTGTGGGTGCCTGACG
>JAKDKP010000331.1 GCA_030453285.1 Propionibacteriales bacterium | reverse complement strand
GGGGGTGGGTGCCTCGGTGGTGGGTCCCTCGGGCGTGACGGTTGCGCCCGGGGGTGACACCGGCCCGCCCGGACCGCCGCGCAGCACCATCACGATCAGGCCGGTCGCCACTCCGAGCACGATCACCACGGCCAGGATGCCCACCACCAAGGCGACCGGACCGATCCGGGGCCGCCCCGGCGGGCGCCCGGCACCTGGCTGGACGCCCGATCCCGGCGTCGGGGTCGATTCGGGCATCGGCGGGTACATCGGGGGCGTCCTCCTGTTCGACACGGGCGGGGCCCGGCACCGACTCGGTGCAGGGGTCGGCGCCGACGCCCATGGTCGCACGCCTCGGGGCGATCCCGCGCCATCAGCGTGCCTCCACTCCAGATGGCAACATCGGCGCTCCGGCCGCCTACTGTTACGCCCATGCGCGTGCTGCTGGTCGACGTACCCGACATCCTGTTGCCCGGCCTTCGGAAGGCTCTCGGCGGCCGTCACGAGCTGGCCGTGGCCGACGACGAGCTGACCGATCCGGCCGCGCGGCACGCCCGTGACCACGACGTGGTGGTGCACGGACTGCCAACCCCCAGCTCCGACGCCGACGCCATCCTGCGCGCCACCCTCGGCACCTGGCACCTGTTCGGCTCACTGACCGGGCGGACCCGGTACGTCCTGTTGTCGTCGATGCGTCAGTTCGCCGGCTACGACGACGGCTGGGCCATCGACGAGTCATGGGGTCCACGCCCTGATGCCGAGGAGCTGTCCAGTCACCTGGCCGAACTGCTCAGCCGGGAACAGTCCCGCCGCTTCGACGTCGCCACCTGGGTGCTGCGTCTGGACACCGTGGTGCCGGCCGACGCCTTTGCCGCCGGCCCCGTACAGCCGGACTGGCTGCACATCGACGATGCGGTCTCCGCGATCGTCGCGGCAATCGAGCGCGAGGCAGATCGCGGCTGGCGACCGGTGCACGTGGTCCGTGGCGACGGCGCACGACCCTTGGGCCGCGCAGGTGAACTCATCGGTTGGCAGCCGGCCCACACCCGCACGGGCACCGGCCATGATCAACCAGCCTGGCCGCGCACACTCGGCGGGCTCACCGATCTCGTTGTTCCGCGACGGATCACGTTGTACGGGGCCGGCGGACCGCTCGGCGCAGCCGCGGTCCGGGCCATGATCAACCGGCCCTTCCTGCGGGTGACCGACGCCGAGCCGGTCGCCCGGACGTCCGCGCGGGCGCCCCAAGCGCCCGGTGCACCGGTGCCGACTCCGGTGCCACCGCCGCACGAGGACCTGGTCGTCGATGTGACCGATCCCGAAGCCGTACGGCGAGCCGCGGTCGACGCCGACTGTCTGGTGAACCTGTCGGTGATGCGCTACGACCCGATCAAGGCGTTCACCGTGAACATGCTGGGCGCACTCCATGTCGTCCGGGCCGCCTTGGCCGAGGGAGTACCGCGCATCGTGCATACCGGCCCGACGCAATCGGATGGTGAGTTCCCCTACGGACACCTCGAGGACCGTGACGTGTCGGGCAGTGCGCCGCAACGGCCGGGATCCTGGATCTACATCAACGCCAAGATGCTGGGTCAGGAGATCGTCCGCGTCTTTGCCAATCAGTACGGGCTGGCGGCGCCGGTGGTGCTCTTCTGCCAATTCTTCGTGCCCGGCCTGACCCGGCCCGCGCACCCGTTCTCGCTGTCCTGGGCCGACACCGGCCGGGTGCTGGCCACCGCATCCGACATCACCTCGCTGCCCGAACCGAGCCCGGTGGTCAACGCACTGGCCCCGTCCCCGCACGACTCATGGTCGACCCGCGAACTGGAACAGGTGTTGGGATTCGTCGCCTCCGACCGGGCCGACGAGAGCTGGTATCGCTGACGTCCCGCGGCGCATCGCTTCGACCGGTCGCTCGTTTCCCGGTGGTGGCTCGTCATCGAGGGCGCTGCTGACCGAGTGGTCACTCGGAGGGCCACGCACCCATCGCGGATGGGCTCCCGCTGACCACTCGGCGGTGATTCCATATCAGGGGGCGGTGATCCGGTCGGGCAGGGTGAAGTCACCAGACGGCAGCAACAACTGGCCAGTGTCCCACAAGCCGGTGCAGCGCAGGCCGTCGGTGCTGGACGCGATCCGGGCCCGCATCGGCTCGGCCCACGATCCGTAGCCGGAGTCGCCCCAGGTGGCGAGCTCGACGACCTCGCTGGCATCGGCCGGGTCGGCTCCGACTCCGGCCACCGACAACTCGACCGCAGCGCCGGCCTGATCGGTGCCGGTCTCGTCCACCAGGAACATCCGGCCCCCCAGCATGGCGAGACGGACGCGGCCCCACAGGCTGGCGTAGCTGCCGGCCACCGTCCGGCCCAGTTCTACGGCGGTGACGTCCCGTCCGGCGAGCTGCACGCTCGGCTGCTCGGCCAGGGTGTCCGGTCGCCGCCGTCCAGCTCCGGCACCTCCCAGGGCGGCCTCGCCCTCCGCCGAGTCCGCGCCGGGCGACGGGCGGCCACCGGCGAGGGCCAGCAGCCCGAGGATGCGGTCGGCCAGATCCGATGACGGCGCATCGACCGAGGTGCCGAGCACGCTGACGACCAGGCGTTGCGACGGCACAGCCCAGGTGCGGGTCAGGGCGGTCGGGAAGCCGCCGGCATGCCCGATCGCGGCGAAGCCATGCAGGTCACCCTGCCGAAGGCCGAGGCCGTAGTGGCCGCTCTCCCCGACCGTCCACACCCTCCGGCGCATCTCCCGACGCCACCGATCATCCAGCAATGCTCCGTCGCACAGCACGCGCCCGGCAAAGGTGGCCATCGCTCCGGCGGTGGCCCAGAAGCCGGTGGCGGCAGCCAGGGCGCCGGTGGGGATCTGCTCGACGATCCGGCGGTCGCCGTGGACGAGTGGGCTGTGACCGGCAGCGAAGCCGTACGGGTCCTCGGGTCCGGGCGCCCCGCCCGGGAGGTCAGGACCGATATTCGCCACCCCCACCGGGTCGAGCACCAGCTCGCGGACCGCTGTGGCGAACGACTGACCCGTGACGTCCTCAATGATCAGCCCGAGCAGGCCGTAACCGATGTTGGAGTACTGCAGATGCACGCCGGGTTCGGTGACGACGGCTCTGGCCCGGGCGATCTCGATCAGTTCGTCGCGGGTCGGGAACGAACGCGCCAACTGCCACCAGCGCGCATCGGTGTCGTCGCGGGTCAACCCGGCCGCATGCGAGAGCAGGTCACGGATCCGTACGTCGGCCACCGGCACATCGGCGAGTGCGGCGACATGCCCGCCAAGTTGATCATCGAGACGCAATTCACCCCGCTCGGCCAGCGCGAGGATGGCCAGCGAGCAGAAGATCTTGGAGTGCGAGGCGATCCGGATCCGGTGCGTGGTCTGCAAACCGATGCCGGCAACAGCGTCAGCGGGACCGACCGCCACCTCGGTGACGAGTTGGCCACGATGCCAGATTGCCGCCTGCACTCCGGTCATCTGCCGGGTGGCTCTGATCGACTCCAACCATTCCGGCAGGATGGCGGCCACGCTGCGAACGGCCTGAGCGTCGATGCCGGTCTCGGGAACCGTGGTCGAGGTGATCAGTGCATCGGACACGTGAGGTCCTCCTGGGGTGGCGGGTACGTTGCTCAATCCTAGAGGCGCGGAGTTTGGTCACCCTCAGCCGCGCGCGGCCCGTACGGCCTCAACGATCGAGGAACCGGTCAGCATGGCGCCGACCCCCACGAGGAGCCCGCCGGTCCCCAGGTCCCATCGCGTACGGCGGCGACGATCCGCAAGCCACGTCGACAGACGGCTGCCGACCATGATCACCAGGGTCCACGGCAGGAATCCGAAGACGATGTCCACGATCCCCAGAGCCAGGAACTGCACCGGCGTCGCCCCGGCTTCAGGCCGAAGGAACTGCGGGACCAGGCTGACGAAGAACAACAGCGCCTTCGGATTCAGCAGGTTGGTCAACAGGCCCGAGACGAACGCACCGCGCTGCGGTCCCGGCTCCTGTTGATCATCGGCGGCGCCGCGGTGGCGCACCACCGTCCAACCGAGT
>JAKDKP010000330.1 GCA_030453285.1 Propionibacteriales bacterium | reverse complement strand
GCGTCGTCGGCTGCTCGATGTGCTGGCGGGTGTGCGGGCTGCCCGCGCTGCGGGTCTCGACCCGATCAAGATCAACACCGTCCTGATGCGAGGGGTGAATGATCATGAAGCGGTCGACCTGGTGCGCTGGGCCACCGATGAAGGAGTGCAGCTCCGCTTCATCGAACAGATGCCCCTGGACGCTCAGCACGCCTGGCAACGGGACGAGATGATCACCGCCGACGAGATCGGCGAACGCCTGTCCTCGTTGGGGGAGCTGCGACCCACCGACGGCCGCGGCAGTGCCCCCGCCGAGCAGTTCCGGCTGGGAGACTCCGGACATCAGGTCGGCATCATTGCCGCGGTGACCCGCCCCTTCTGTGGGGCCTGCGATCGCGTTCGTCTCACCGCCGATGGCCAGATCCGCAACTGCCTCTTCGCTCGAACCGAGTCGGACCTGCGCACTCCACTGCGATCGGGTGCCAGTGATCAGGAGCTGGCCGAGCGATGGGCTTCCGCGGTGGCGACCAAGCTGCCGGGTCACGGCATTGATGAGCCCAGCTTCCTGCAGCCGGATCGGCCGATGTCGGCGATCGGCGGCTGAGCTCCGCGGCTGGATCTGTCGGCGGTTGTCGGGTGGAAAGGGTGTCGCCTCAGCCCGCGGCCAGGGTGAGCAGCATCCGGTCGCACCAGGCCAAGCGGTGTTCCTCGTACCCCAATCCCATCTGGAGTGTCATCCATTCCCCTGAACGAGGGTCACCGTGGCTCATCCGGGTGGGAAAGGAGGCCAGAATCGCGCGGTACTCCGATTGGCGTTCGAGGACCATCGCCCGCCGTTCGCTGATCATCGCGGCCACTTGGTCTGGTGGCAGCAACCAGGCCGACCAGATCCGCAATTCGAAGTCGTCGCGGCCGGCGGACAGCGGTGACACCGGGGAGCCCAGCCAGTCCAGCAGGGCAGTCCGGCCGGCGGTGGTCAGACGATATTCCTTGGTGGGTCGCGGTCCCGGACCGTTGATCACCGTCGCCGCGACCAGATCGTCGTGGGACATCGACTCCAACTCGGGGTAGATCTGACTGTGCCTGGCCTGCCAGAAGTATCCGACTGGACGCTTCATCAGTTGCGCGATCTGGTAGCCGGTGTACGGCTGGCGGGCCAGCAGCCCGAGAATTGCATGACGAAGGCCCGACATGCAGCGTACTCTAACCGCTATGTCGAAAGTTACATTGATTGCCCTGCTCGCCGTGGTGCTGCTGACCGGTTGCGGCGCGGGTGGCCCCGGAACCGCCGGCCCGTCGTCGCCCCCTCCGGCATCCAGCAAGCCGCCGCCGGCCGGGCAGGACCAGCCGGTGTCCCAGTGGTGCATGGGCGCCGGCGAGAACACCGACGGTGTCGAACAGAAGTTGGTCACCACCGGGAGCGGTGCGGAGGTGATGACCATGCGCGTCGGCACCGGGCCGGTGACCGCACTGCTGGTCCACCAGACCAACGGCAAGGGTGCCTGTGGGTTCCTGTTCTTCGCCCAGCAGCTCGCCAGGAGCGGCGTCAGCGCGGTCACCGTGGACGCCTGCGGATATGGCCGCAGCGACTGCCCGTCGGACGACACCCCCGCGGTGCTGGCCGAACTGGCGAATCAGGCCCGGGACGAGGGAGCCGAACGAGTCGTCCTGGTGGGTGCCTCGATGGGCGGCAGCCTGGTCACGATGGCGGGGCCGGGTGCCAAGGCCGATGCCGTCGTGAATCTCTCCGGCCCGGCCACGTTCGGTCCTGCTGATCTTGAACGGGACGCGCCACTGGTCACCATGCCCCTGTTGGTGGTGCAGTCCGGCGAGGACATCGCCGATCTGGACGCCACGCGGAAGATCTGGGACAAGATCCCGGCCAAGCGCAAGCAGTTGGTGAAGCAGCCCAACGGTCACGGATACGATTTCCTGCGCTCCGACGATCCGACCAAGCCGACCACGGGGGGACGTACGGTGATCGACTGGGTCCTCAAGGGCTGAGCCCGAGGCGAGTCCGGGCCCGTGGTCAGGCGCGCGGTGGGGCGCCCGCCGGATCCTCCTCGGCGAGGCTGCCTTGGACGACGTCATGGCGCCCATCGCTCAACCAGGCCCGGTCGGTCTCCAATTCCGGCTCATCATCGTCCGGCAACGCCTTGTAGTTCTTCTGATTCGCCAACACGACAGCGATTCCCGGCAGCAGAGCCGCGGCCGCGATCACGATCCACTTCGGCCAGCCGGGGATCATGAAGGCGATCAGGATGCACACCACGCGCAGGCCCATCAGCCAGTAGTACCGACGCTCACGGACGTGGCGTTCCTGGGTGGCGCTGTCGCCGGCATCGGTGATCGAGTGTGTGCGGGCCATGCGCAGATCGTACGTCGGCGCGGCGCAGGCCTGCGACGAACGGTCGCGCCACAAACAGGTAGCGTGACGCCCGTGAGTGATTCCGACATCAGGGCGACAGACCAGCAGACCTCCTTCGTACGGCGTTCGGTGCTCGTCACCGGGGGTAACCGGGGGATTGGCCTGACGATCGCCGAGCGGCTGCGGGACGCCGGACACGCCGTGGCCGCGACCCACCGGTCGGGTGAGGTCCCCGACGGTGTGCTGGGTGTGCGATGCGACATCACCGACACCGCCCAGGTGGAGGCGGCATTCGCCGAGGTGACTGAAAGGCAGGGCCCGGTCGAGGTGCTGGTGGCCAACGCCGGCATCACCAAGGACGGCCTCGTACTGCGGATGTCGGACGAGGACTTCACCCAGGTCGTCGACACCAACCTCACCGGCTCCTTCCGGCTCGCCCGGCAGGCCTCGCGGACCATGATCAGGTCTCGGTTCGGTCGGATCATCTTCATCTCGTCGGTGGTCGGTCAGCTCGGCTCGGCCGGGCAGGTCAACTACGCCTCGTCAAAGGCCGGCCTGGTCGGCATGGCACGGTCCCTGGCTCGCGAGCTCGGATCGCGCGGTGTCACCGCCAACGTGATCGCTCCCGGGTTCATCGAGACCGACATGACTGCCGAGCTCGGCGACGACCTGGTCGCGAAGTACAACTCCCAGATCCCGCTCGGCCGACTGGGCGCCGCCGACGACGTCGCGGCCGCCGTCGAATTCCTCGCCTCCGAAGGGGCTGGCTACGTCACCGGCGCACTGCTGCCGGTCGACGGCGGTCTCGGCATGGGCCACTGACCGAACCGCCTTCACCCGTACGACCGACAACCCCGTACGACCGACCATCACGCACAATGACAGCAGGGAGCACAGCCATGGGAATCCTTGACGGTAAGACAATCCTGGTCACCGGTGTCACGATGAACACCTCGATTGCTTACAGCGTGGCCCGACTGGCCGCCGAGCAGGGCGCCACGGTCGTGGTCTCCAACTTCGGCCGCGCGATGAGCCTGTCCAACCGGGTGATCCAGAAGCTGGAGCCGGTCCCGCCCCTGATTGAGTTGGACGTCACCGATGCCGAGCACCTGGCTGCGCTGCCCGAGCGGCTGTCGGAGCATGTTGATCATCTCGACGGGGTCGTGCACTCGATCGCGTACGCGAACCCCGAGACTGCCTTTGCCGAAGGTTTCCTGACCACTGGCTGGGACGACGTGGCGCAGTCGCTGCAGGTGTCGGCGTACTCCTTGGCTTCGTTGACCATGGCCTGCAAGCCGTTGTTCGCCGAGTCCGCCTCGGTGGTCGGTCTCGACTTCGACAACTCGGTGTCCTGGCCGATGTACGGCTGGATGGGGGTTTACAAATCAACCCTGCAGAGCGTCTCGCGCTATCTTGCGCGCTACCTGGGCCCTGAGGGGATTCGGGTCAACCTGGTCGCCGCCGGACCGCTGGACACCTTGGCGAAGAAGGCGATCCCCGGCTCGGAGACGTTCAATGAGGTCTGGGCCGATCGGGCGCCGCTCGGTTGGGACACCAAGGACTACGACGCCGCAGGCAAGGCCGTGGTGGCCCTGCTCAGCGACTGGTTCCCGCGGACCACCGGTGAGATCGTCCACGTGGATGGCGGCATGCACTCCACCGGGGCCTGACGAGGTGGGTGCGCT
>JAKDKP010000329.1 GCA_030453285.1 Propionibacteriales bacterium | reverse complement strand
TGTTGATCTTGGTCAGTCCGTACCGACCGAGACGCTTGTGCAGTACCTCTCGGTGGAGTTCCTGGTGCACGCCTGGGACATCAGCAGCGGAACGGGCGCAAGCCTTGACGCCTCGGAGGAGTTGATCATGGCAGTCGGTGATCATGCTCGGCTCACCAGGGAATCGATCTTCTTCCAGGCGGACGCGTACGCCGAAGCGCAGCCGGTCGATCCCGGGGCGAGCGCTCTCGACCAGCTCCTCGCGCTGACCGGGCGATCAACTGTCCAGGGCGGCGCCTGATCTGGTCTGCGGCAGGGTGACGGTGAACCTCGTACGGCCCGGCGCGCTGTCCACCGACACCTGGCCGTGGTGCTGCTCGACCACGGCGGCGACGATGGCCAGGCCCAGACCGGTGCTGGTGCTGCCATCGGCACGGGAGCGCGCGACGTCGGCACGGGTGAACCGTTCGAAGACACTGCCCAGCACGGCCGGATCGATTCCCGGTCCGTCATCGGTGACGGTGATCACCGCGCAGCTCGTCGATCCGTTCTGCCCGGCTTGCTCTGGCCGCTCGGCGAGCCCCAGCTCGACGTGCGTGCCGGGCGGGGTGTGGGTACGAGCATTCGCCAGCAGGTTCACCACCACCTGGTGCAAGCGGAATTGATCACCAACGGCGGTCACCGGTGTCTCGGGAAGGCGCACCTGCCAACGATGGTCGGGGCCGGCCACGCGGGCATCACTGATCGCATCGATCGCCAACGCGCTGAGATCGACCTCGGCCAGTTCGAGGGCGGGCCCGCTGTCCAGGCGGGCCAGCAGCAGCAGATCCTCGACCAGACCGGACATCCGGGCCGCTTCGGACTCCACCCGCGCCATGGCGTGGGCACTCTGCGGGGGCATTGCCGTGCGGTCGCGGCGGGTGAGCTCGGCGTACCCGCGAATCGAGGCCAGTGGATTGCGCAGTTCGTGGGACGCGTCGGCGACGAACTGCCGTGCCCTGGTCTCGCTGCGCTGCCGGGCGTCCAGCGCCTCGCCGACGTGGTCGAGCATGTGGTTGAAGGATCGCCCGAGGGTTGCCACTTCATTGCCGGTGTGCGAGCCGGGGTCGGGCACCCGATCGGAGAGTTCCACCTCGCCGCGATGCAGGGGCGTCGACGACACCCGGGTGGCCGTACGGGAGAGCTCGGCCAACGGCCGCAGGCCACGAGCCACCATCGCACCGGCGAGGCTGCCAGCGACGATCATGCCCGCGACGCAGAGCACCAGTTCCAGCAGCACCAGATTGCGGATCGCGATGTCCACCCTGTTCAGCGGCAGCCCGACCAGCACCGTACCCTCCTCGGTGGATCGAGAGGTCACGCGATAGTGGCCGAGCCGATCAAGATCAACACTCACCGTACGCCCCGGAGCGACGGTCGCAGTGGCCTGATTGACCGCCACCAGGGTGACCCGCCCCACGCCATTGTCGGTCAGCACCCCGGCCGCGGGCTCCTCGTCATGGGGCACGACCATCACCACCGTGCCGATGGGCTGTCCGGGCAGGTTGATCCCGGCTGGCGGCTCGGATCGGTTGGGGCCGCCACCCGATGCGCGGCCCTGACGATCCGTGGCGGCCGCGAGTTGATCATCGATCTGACCGACCATCAGTTGGCGCACCACCAGGGTTGACAACACTCCCAGCACGATGGAGAGCAGAGCCACCAGCGCGACCATCTGGATGGCGAGCCGACGAGCCAGGGTGCCCGGCGCGAGCGGGCCCGGCCCACCTTCGGGCACGGGTTGGCGTCCGGGCCCGTCGCCGACCGCCGGATCGCCGGGGGAGAGGGTCATGCGGGTCTCAACACGTAGCCGGCACCGCGCAGGGTGTGGATCATCGGGTCTCGGCCGGCGTCGATCTTCTTGCGCAGGTAGGAGATGTAGAGCTCCACCACATTGGCCTGACCGCCGAAGTCGTAGTGCCACACCCGATCGAGGATCTGCGCCTTCGACAGCACCCGCTTGGGGTTGCGCATCAGATAGCGCAGCAACTCGAACTCGGTTGCGGTGAGCTGGATCTGCTCCCCGTCGCGCGTCACCTCGTGGCTGTCCTCATCCAGGGTCAGATCGCCGACGACGAGCTGCGCCTCGGAGCGGGGCGCACTCACGCCGCTGCGCCGCAGCAATCCACGGAGGCGGGCGATCAACTCCTCAAGACTGAACGGCTTGGTGACATAGTCGTCGCCGCCGGCGGTCAGCCCGGAGACCCGGTCGGAGACGGCATCGCGCGCGGTCAGGAAGATCACCGGCAGCTCGGGATCCTCGGCCCGGATCCGACGCATCACTTCGAGACCGTCGAAGTCGGGCAGCATCATGTCCAGCACAGCCACGTCGGGGCGGTGCTCGCGCGCTGCTCGGACCGCCGCGGTCCCGGTGCCCGCCGTCGTCACCTGCCACCCCTCGTACCGCATGGCCATCGCGAGGAGTTCGGTGAGGGAGGCCTCGTCGTCAACGACGAGCACCCGAATCGCGGTGCCGTCCGGATGGGTCAGTGTCTCCTCGATGCGGGCCATGACGTCACTCTGCCACCGGAATCTGTGCCCCGCCTGTGACGCTCACCGATCAAGCGTCCTCGTCGTACGGGCTCATGGGGCGTCGTACTCATCGTACGAGCTCATGGGGCGTCGTACTCATCGTACGAGGGCCGCCGATCGCGCGGGTCACGGCGGAACAAGCCGTCCACGGCCACCCGGCCCGCACCGAACACCAGGAAGACCATGGCCAACGCAAGGGTGATGGCGGTGTACTCGAAGCCGTCGCCACCGGGACCGTTCAGCCATGGTCCCTTCCACCACTTGGTCCACGCGATGATCAACGCCTGCTCGATCACCAGGCCGAGAGCGATCAACGGCGTGAGCGCCCCCACCAGCAGGAACACCCCACCGACGAGTTCGAGGATGATCGACCCCCAGGCCGCGTACTCGGCGTAGGGAACGCCGTACTTGGTGAGGTAGCCGACCTGACGTTCGAGTCCGTCACCTTGCCAGCGCCGCCATCCGCGGCCGATCAAGATCAGCGCGAGAATGACGCGGCTGATCAACAACACCAGGTCGCGCAGACCTCGCAGGAAGCCCGACGGGCGGTCACGTGGCATGTCTCACCGTACGACGGCCACCGGCACCGGAGCGTCGTGCAACACGCGATGGCTGATCGATCCGAGCACCAAGCCGACAAAACCACCGTGGCCACGGCTGCCCACCACCAACAAGGACGCCTCGGCCGATGCCTCGGTGAGGGCGTGCGCGGGATCGTCGGCAACGACCTTGCTGGTCACCGTGAGCTCGGGATGGTAGGTGCTGATCCGATCGCGCAACTCGGCCATCATCGTCATGGTGGCCTGCTCGACGGCGGCGGCATCGTCCTCGGTGGAGGCATAGACCCAGGCGCCAGGCAGACCCACCATCGTCGGGTTCTGCCATGCAGCAACCAGAGTGAGCGGGCGCCCCGCCTTCAGCGACCACCTGATGGCGAACTCGACGGCCTTGGCCGACGCCTCCGACCCGTCGACGCCCACCACGACCGCACCGTCGGGATTGGCGAAGTCGCACTTGCTGCGGACCACGATCACCGGACACGGGGAATGCGCGGTGACCTGGTACGAGACCGACCCGAGCAGCACCGAGGCAAGTTCACTGCGCCCTCGGGTGCCGACCACGACGAGATCCTCGGGTCCGGCCTCGGCGACCAGTACCGACGCCGGCGGGCCCAGCCGAACGATCGAACTCACCGACGGAGCACCGCCGTCCCGGGCGAGCTGTTCGGCCTCGGCCACCACGTCGGCGCACCATTCGTTGACCTCTTCGGTGGTCGGGGGCACGACCGCCGGCCCCATTGCGACATTCACCGCCGGCACATCGAAGGCATGGACGATCAGGATCTCCTCGTCGCGAGCGACGGCCAACTTGGCGGCCAGCCTGAGCGCGGCGGCTGAACTCTCCGTTGCGGTGTAGCCAGTGACGATCATGCCGACGATCCTCTCCCTTGAGTGGGCCCAGTCTATCCAGCGTTCCTCCCGCCC
>JAKDKP010000328.1 GCA_030453285.1 Propionibacteriales bacterium | reverse complement strand
GTGAAGAATCTGATCGTGGTGGTGCGTGTCATGACGTTGCTTCTCCTTCTAGGTGGCGGTGAATCCGCTGTTTGGGTGAGTGGTGAGATACTGTGCCCGCTCGTCGATCCACTCGATGTGCTCACCAGCCCAACGAACGACGTGGATGAATACGACGGGATCGTCGACCGACTCCACAGCTGCTTCACGAGCGATCCGCAGCGCCTTTTCCAGGCGAGTGATCAGTCGGTCGCGGGTTGCGGTCGACGGCATCTGGCGGAGATGTGCGATGGCGGATTCGACCGGGGCATGAAGCTCCTCGATGACCCAGACCTGACCCGGGCCCCGCGGACCGTGGAATATTGAAGTGACCGTGCTCCAACCGAATCGGGCCACCCACACCCCACCAAGCACCATCAGCACGATGGTCAGCGGTACGGAGTACAAAGCGTTATCTAGCTGGGGGTAAGCCTCTGGTAGACGTGCGCCGATCTCTCCGATGAGACATACGAACAACATGGTCGGCACCGCAGTCAACCCGAACCGGATTCCGGTGGCTCGGCCGATGCGCGTCGATGTCCCCTCTTCGGACAGCGTCAGCTCGTCTGGTGGCAGGATGCGCTCTAGGCTCCGGGTACCGAGTATCCTCTTGCGGATCTGATCGATGGTCGTCATGGTGCTCTCCTTTTGAGGTGTGGTGCCCGGTGGGGTCAGTTGAAGCCGGTGATTTCGTAGCTCTGCAATTTCCAGATGTCGTCTTCGACGACCACGGTCGCCGAGACCACATACGGGCTGCGCAACGGCGTGGTCTCCCCGTCGGAGTGGAACACCATTTCGCGGACGTCCATGGTCACCACCGCCTCGGTCGCGTCATCCTCGATCGGCTCGGTCGACGGGGAACGCTCCACGATCGCGCGGACCCGGTCACCGGACTCCGCCCAGGCATCCCACCCCGCCGGTGTCTGGCGGGCCGCGTCATCACCGGTCGGCGGATTGTCGGCCAGCTGGGCCATCTGCCCGGTGAGGCGGTCACGCACCGCGGCGTACTGATCGAACGGGGTGTCCTGCTCCGCCGGGGAATACGACAGGATCGCCGAGACCGTTGAGGTCGCGGCAACATACGGGTCATCCGAGATCGGGTCGATGTGGGTGTGCGAATCCGTGGCCGGCCGGGCTTCCTCCTCATCCCCGCCGATCATCGAGGTCACCGCCCAGGCGATGGCGACGGCAACGGCGATGAGGACGATCAAGCCGATGATGAGGACTCCTGGTTTCTGGTTCTTCATTGTTCTGGTTCCTGTCTCTGCGGTCTCTGGTGGTGGTTGTGGTGAAAGGTTCCCCGGGCCAGCCGGTCACACCTTCTCCTCGAACTTCTTGGCGTTGGCCGGGATGATCTTCACGTAGTGCTGGGTCTCGGCGAACGGCGGCACTCCGCCGTACTGGTCGACGTTTCCCTCACCGGCGTTGTAGGCCGCCAGGGTCAGTTCGACTGGGTCGCCCTTCCACGTTCCCTCCTTGACCTTGCGCTCGGCGGTCTCGTAGGAGGCGCACATCATGCGGGCCTGTGCCATCGTCGCGTCGGCCGGGGAGTTGATGTCTCCGCCACCGGCCTCACCGACGTTCTCGCCGTTCTCGTCGACCTTGTAGCCCCAGGTGCCCCAGGGGTCCGGCATGAACTGCGACGGTCCCTGCGCTCCGGCCGGCGATCCGATATGGGTCTGAAAACCCGACTCCTGCTCCTGCTGAGCGGCCAGCAACGGCGACGAAATGCCCTTACAGACACCACCGCCAAGCTTGAGCCACTTGATGAACTCCTTCGGGACCTCACCCTCGGCCAGACTGCCATCAGCATGAACTGCCTCGACCGGGACACAACCGTCATCACTGGCTTCACCAGGTGACTGTCCGCCACCGTCCGGGGACGGGCCGTACTTCTGGTCTGGCTTCGGCATACCACCACCATCGGTGGTCACGTGCACGTGATCGAAGTGATTCTGGGTCGGGTCTCCCCGGTCCTCCATCGTGTTCGGCTCGCCTTGAGCCGGGATGTAGGTCTGCCTCCAGATCATGTACTCGATGTTGAAATGATCCTTGTTGCCGTTGATGTAGTCGCGGATCTCGTCGCCGAGCTTCTTGCCCTCGGCCGACTCCCAGTTCGGGATCATCACGTCAACAGCACGGCCCGAGGGGTGATCCGGGTACGGATCGGACGGGCGCCACCCGCCGATGGTCTCCACCTCGGGGAACCGCTCAGCGACGGCCCGGGCGACGCGGACCGAATCGACCTGCAGCTTGTCCTGATTCTGGATCTTGTCACTGTCGGGCATCTCCTTGCCCGAGCCCGAACGGTCGCCGGACTTACCGTCGTCGTCCTGGTCCTTAGCGTCCCCCTCGTCGTCTTTGGCGTCGTCATCCTTGGAGTCATCGGGCTTGCCTTCACCGGCACCCTCGGCGGCGCGCTCCAGCCACGGCATCGGGTCGACCTCGCTACCGGTGTCACGGCTGCCCTGCCACCACTCGATGTGCAGGTGACTACCACCAGGACCGGCGGGGTCAACCCCGCCATTCCAGCCCTGGTCGGCAATGTGGTCGCCGGCCTTGACCTTGTCACCGGCCTTGACGTGGATGCCCTCAGGGAACATATGCCCGTACACGGTTTCCCACGATTCGCCGTTGATTTCGTGGGCGATGACCACCCACATCCCGAAGCCCCCGGCCTCCTCCGACTTCACCACGGTGCCGTCGGCCATCGAATAGATGGGGTGGCCGTCTTCCTTGGCGATGTCGATACCGCGGTGGCCGGGACGGTCGGGAGACTTGTAGGTCGAGGTGACCTTCTCCAGGGTCCCCTCCCCCAGCGGCTCGGCCAATCCTTCGGCATTAGCAGCGATGGATTCACCGGAGCCCTCAGACGACGATTCCGACGTCCCGGGGTCAGCGCACTGGGTTTCCTCCTCGCCGTCCTCGATCACGACGACGACCACGATGACCAGCGCGAGAATCCCAGCGAGGGCCCAGGTGAAGAGACTTTTCATCAGTTACCCCCTACAGCGCTTTCCCCAGGCTGGTCGGCTCGTCCCAGCTGCTCTTCGAGCATCGCCACCCGTGCACGCAGGTTGTCGTTCTCTGCCCGTAGCCGGCGGATCTCGCCCCAGGTCGGGATCGGCTTGCGGCCCTGTTCTTCGGCCCACTTGTGCACTGTGGTCACCGACACCCCGCACTCCTCGGCCGCCGAGCGTGCTGCGGCGGTGAGCACCGGGTGATCCACGAAGTAAGCGTTGAACCGGTCGACGACGTGGATTTTGAAATCCTCGTCGTAGGCGGAGTTGCCGAACCCCGTGCCGGCAGCGTCGGTGGCTACGGCAGTGGTGCGGGTGATGGTGCGGTCGCGCTCAGACATTGTGTGAGGCTCCTGACCCGGCATAGGACGCCGTACTGGAGGTGGTGTTGTCCTCACTGTCGAGCTCCACACCAGCGGCGCGGGCGGCATCACCGGCGGCACGCGCATCGACCTCAGCCCACGCCTCGAAGAACCGGGCGTTGGTCTCGTGCAACTCGTATTCGTTCTCTGTCTCGGACTTGATCGTCTGGAAGGCCACACCGGGCTTGTTGGACTTGGAGATCTTCATCATGAACCGGCCGATACCTGGACTCAGCCGACCAGCGGCATCCCCACGAGTACGCGGCAGGCCCTCGCCCTGGTCCCAGTTGACGATCTCCGCAGCCTCGCGGTCATTAAACGGGATGTACTCACCCAGGTTCTCCAACTCCGAACCGGACAGCCCACCGCAGATCACCACCCCCGAGCGGTCGATGAAGCCCATCGCACGGATACGGTCTTCCGGGGTCGGCAGGCTGTTGAGGTCTTGGGTGCCATGCGTGCACAAGTACACGCCCATCCCCAAGGTCCTCAGCAAACGCAGCATGCTGTCCACCTGCATCGTCATCTGCGGGGCAGCCGCCAGCGCGGACCACAGCTCGTCGATGGTCAGGGTGTACAGGCGCTGCTTACGCAGCCCGGCCTGGTGCATCATCTCCGCGGCAGTCACCGCGCCCA
>JAKDKP010000327.1 GCA_030453285.1 Propionibacteriales bacterium | reverse complement strand
GTTGTACTTTGTACGCTGTACGTTGTACAGTGTTTTCTCCACCCACCCATCCCCAACCGAGGAGGCCCCTTGCACATCACCGACAGCGCCATCTCGCTCAACGTTCCCGACGTTGCCGCGTCGGCCGCCTGGGTCAAGAAGCACCTGGGGTTCACCGAGGCGATGGCCGCCGAGGGATTCTGCTCCCTGACCCACCCCGACGCCGGATTCAACCTGATCTATCTGCAGACCGGTCTGCCCACGTTCAAACCCGCATCGGTCGCCGGCGCAGCCGACGGCCTGCTCGTGGCCTTCACCGTCGAGGACATCGACGCCGACCACGCCCGGCTCGTCAAGGAGGACGCCACGATCGTCACCCCCCTGGAGACTGAGCCCTGGGGAGAGCGGTATTTCCAGATGTCCGACCCGAACGGCGTGATCTATCAGCTCGTGCAGTGGGTCACCCCGACCGATCCGCAGTACGCCGGCTGATCAGCCACATCCATCGGAGAATTCGGTACGTATGGCGCCGTTGCTGCCACAGTTTCCGGCATCGGCGCCATACGTACCGCTTTTCCCCACTCGGTGCTCCCGGGAACTGCGAGAGACTGACGTCATGGGCAACGATGGCGTACGGGATCTGACCGCAGAGGACCTCGACTGGGTGCTGGACCTCAGTGAGGCACGGCGGCGGCGGTTGGCCTCGTACGCACCCCGCTTCTGGAATCCGGCCGACAATGCCCGTACGCGCCATGCCACCTTTCTCGGTGATCAGATCGACAATCCTGAGATCCGAAGCCTCCGAACCGATCATGGCTTCGTCTTTGCGGCGCCAGGGCGGATCATGATCATCGACGACCTGGCGGTGGCCGATGAGGCGCTGTGGCCCACCGAGGGTGTCGCGCTGCTGCGGCGAGCCGGAGGGGACAGCCTGGTCCGCGTGGTCTGCCCGGTGCCGGAGCCACGGCGGCGAGACGCCGTTCGCTCACTGGGCCTGGAGCTGGCCGAATCGTGGTGGACCAAGAACCTGGCCTCGTCCACCAGGATCATCCCGTACGAGAACCGGCACTTGAGAGTGCCCGGAGCCGCCGGGAAGTTGGTGACGGCTCCTCCGGTGTACTCACCAGGAGGTCCGGTGTTGCTGATCACCGAGGCCGACGGCGTTGCCGCGATGGCGGAACTTGAGCACCAAGCCACCGTACGGGGCGCCCGGGTGGCCGTCGTGTCGCAGCCCGGCGCCGACGTGCCAGACGGCGCTGCCCTGCGCGAAGCCGGATACACCCGGACCAGTGACTTCCACCACGGCCGGCTCTGAACCGGTCCGGCACCTCAGATGACCAGTGGGAGGGGCAGGAACGGCAATCGGCACGCCGCCGAGCCTAGTGTCAGACACCGTCCAGGCGAGCGGCCGTCGCGTGGCAGGCGTTGATCAACTCGGCCGGTTCGACCTCGGTGAGAGTGGCGTCGAAGGTGGCCAGGATTCCGGCAACGCCGGCCCACGACCAGGCCCCGAGGGTCAGCCGAGTGCGCTCGGCGCCCAGCCGCTCGATGACCGAACCCCCGGGCGCGAATCGGGCGACCACGTCGGCCGGCAGGTCGAGAGTGGCACTGCCCAGACACGGCCATGCCTCGGGTATGTCGCCACGATCAGGGTTGGTCATCACGAAGTCGGCGACGCTGTCGGCGGGGAGTTCGCGCCGGACAAAAGGAATCCCGGTCGCCATGTGGGCATGGATCCGATCGACGCGGTGAATGACCCAGGCCGCGACGGCCGGATTGAAGGCGACCAAATACCAGCGACCTGCCCACAGCACGAGGTGGTGCGGTTCGACCCGCAACGGGGGAGCGAAGTCCTCATCCCGGGGTCGGGACGGCTCCGGTCAGGACGCAGCACATCGAACTGGAGCAGGTGACCCTTTCGTACAGCGTTCCCAACCGCGTTCAGGATGTCGAGAGCGATGGGCGGAGCGGGAAACTCCCAGTAGTTGCGGAGTGTGGTCACCCGGGTGGCATCGAGGTGCGCACGCAACGGAGCCGGCATCACCTGGGCCAGGGTGGCGAGGGCACGCTGAGCCGCATCACGGAGTCCGAGCACGACCATCGGTGCGCTCTGCAGGGCAACCGAGATCGCCGTGGCCTGCTCATCGTCGAGCACCAACGGTGGCAAGGTGCTGCCACTGCCGAGGTGATAGGTGGAGTGACGCCCGCCGCTGGCCTGGACCGGGAAGCCCAGTTGACGCAACGTCTCGACGTCCCGCCGCACGGTTCTCAGGCTGACACCGAGACGGGCGGCCAGCTCGGGCCCACCCCAGCGATCGGCATTCTGCAGCAGCGACAGCAGTTTCAGTACCCGTTCGGCGGTCCGCGCCATCTCATGCCTCCCAGCACAACATCACTCAACACGACATCCATTCAATGCTGCCATCATGTGTCCGCCTTCGGAGGGAGGGTCACCCGGTGACCACTCCCGCATCGACGACCACCGTCGCACCGCCTGCCCGTACCCCAATCGCTCTCGTCGGGGTGATCCTGGTGGCGTCCTTCATGGATCTGCTGGACGTGACCATCGTTGCCGTCGCGGCACCCGACATCCAGACCTCTCTGAACGCCACCCCCACCCAACTGCAGTGGATGATCGCGGCCTATGCCTTGGCGCTCGGAGCGGCGCTGGTCACCGGAGGCAGGATCGGCGATCTGTACGGCAGGCGCCGCACCTTCCTCCTGGGCCTGGCGGGCTTCGTGCTCGCTTCGGCGGCCTGCGCGTTGGCCCCGACGGCCGACCTGCTCATCACCACCCGGGTCCTCCAGGGGCTGATGGCCGGCCTGATGGTGGCGCAGGTGTTCGGCATCATCCGCGCCTCACTCACGCGGCAACAGATGGGGGCCGCACTCGGCGCGTACGGCGGGGTCCAAGGCGTGGCCGCCATTGCTGGCCCGTTGCTGGGTGGACTGCTGGTCACCGGCAACGTGTTCGACCTCGGCTGGCGCACCATCTTCTGGGTGAACGTGCCCATCGGGCTCGTCGCCCTGGCCATCGGCCGGCGCGTCATTCCCGAATCGCGGGAGCCACGCTCCGGCCGGCTCGACCTGGCCGGGGCGTCCCTGCTGGCCAGTGCTCTCGTGTTGATCTTGCTGCCGATCGTGCAGGGCCAGGCTTGGGGTTGGCCGGTCTGGGGCTGGGCGCTGCTGGCGGCTGGCCTGGCGATGTTGGTGGCCTTCGTCGTCTTCGAGCGACGGGTGGTGGCCGCGGGACGCCAGCCGCTGTTCGACCCACGCCTGCTCAGGAATCGTGCCTTCAGCAGCGGCCTCGTCGCATCACTGGCCTTCTTCGGGGGCATCGCGTCGTTCTTCCTGCTGCTGTCCATCCAGCTCCAGGACGGCACTGGCCGTACGGCACTGGCCACCGGCTTGATCACGCTCCCGTACGCCCTCGGCTCGATGCTCACCTCCGGGGTGGGCGTCGCCCTGGCCCCTCGATACGGTCGACTCCTGTTGATCATTGGCAGCCTCACCATCGCGCTGTCCCACGTCGTGATGTGGCAGGTGATCACGCGCGTGGACAGCCCGATGTGGTGGCACCTCGGCATCCCGCTGCTGATCGGTGGCCTCGGCCTGGGTCTCGCCGCGCCACCCCTGGTCAACGTGATCCTGGCCGGGGTGCCCGCCGCAGCGGCAGGGGCTGCCGGCGGGGCCCTGTCAACGGTCAATCAGGTCGGCGGTGCCGTCGGCGTCGCCGTCCTGGGCACGATGTTCTTCACCCGCATCGCCCAGTCTCCCCCGTCATCAACCGTCTTCACCGACGCGTTTGCCACGGTCCTGCCCTGGCAGGCGGCGCTCTATCTGCTGGCCGCCGCACTGATGACCCTGCTGCCACCCACCAGCTCACTGCACCCGGGATCTGCCGACACGAACCCTCCTGGAAACGGCTGAGACCTCGACCATCGGCTGCCCGAGCCGGTCACCAGCGCCCGTTCCCGTACGTGAAGTGCTCAGCATGAGCGCGGCGGACATCCTCGGCGGTGACCTTGGACAGTCCGAGCGCTCGCACCTTGCCCGCCG
>JAKDKP010000326.1 GCA_030453285.1 Propionibacteriales bacterium | reverse complement strand
CCACCGCCTTGGTCGTGACGATCCAATCCCAGGTACTCGAGGTTCTCAAGAATGACCAGCGGGAGACCGGTGCCGCGGTGATCATGATCACCCACGACCTCGGTGTGGTCGCCGGAATGGCTGACCGGGTCGTGGTGATGTATGCCGGGCGCCCAGTTGAGCAGGGGTCGGTCGACGACGTGTTCTATCGGTCGCGGATGCCGTACACCTTGGGACTGCTGGGTTCGGTGCCCCGGCTGGATGCGGCCGAGAAGGCACCCCTCGCCTCGGTCGAGGGCAACCCACCGTCGGTGGTGAACCTTCCGCCGGGATGTCCCTTCGCGCCGCGCTGCCCGATGGTCGAGGATCGCTGCCGGGAGACCGAACCGGAGCTGATCGAGACCGGCCAGCCCGGCCACGTTGCCGCCTGCCTACGGGCAGACGAACTCACCGACGGCGTCGACCCGGTGAGTCTGTTCCCGGCTCCGGCCATCCCTCCCTCGGACCTGGAGCGCAAGCCACGCGCCGAGCGCGAGACCGTCCTGCAACTGGAAGGCATGCGGCGACACTACCCGCTGATGAAGGGCGCGGTGTTTCGCCGCCGGGTCGGCACCGTGTTTGCCGTCGACGGCATCGACCTGGACATCAAGCAGGGCGAGACCTTCGGCCTCGTGGGTGAGTCCGGCTGCGGCAAGAGCACCACGCTGCTGGAAATCCTCAACCTGAACCGACCCACCGACGGTATCGTCACCGTCTTTGGCAAGGACACCGGCCAGCTCACCCGGGCGGCGCGCAAGGAGATGCGCGGCGATCTGCAGGTGGTCTTCCAGGACCCGATGGCCTCGCTGGACCCGCGGATGCCGGTGTTCGAGATCATCGCCGAGCCGTTGGGGGCCCACAAGTGGCCCAAGGCCAGGATCGAAGAACGCGTCAATGAGTTGATGTCGATCGTCGGTCTGGAGCCGACCCACGCCAGCCGCTACCCGGCGCACTTCTCCGGTGGTCAGCGCCAGCGCATCGGCATCGCCCGGGCCCTGGCGCTGGAGCCGAAGCTGATCGTGCTGGACGAACCGGTGTCCGCGCTGGATGTCTCCATCCAGGCCGGTGTGGTGAACCTGCTCGACGAACTCAAGACCCGGCTGGGGCTGTCCTACCTGTTCGTCGCCCACGACCTGTCGGTGGTGCGCCACATCGCCGACCGGGTGGGCGTGATGTATCTCGGCAAGCTCGTCGAGGTCGGCGAGGTGGACCGCGTCTTCGAGAGCCCTACGCATCCGTACACCCAGGCCCTGCTGTCGGCGATCCCGATCCCCGACCCGGAACGGGAGCGCACACGCGAGCGGATCATCCTGACCGGCGATCTGCCCTCACCGGCGAATCCGCCCTCGGGCTGCAAGTTCCGCACCCGCTGCCAGAAGCTCCCCACTCTGTCGGCCGCCGATGCCGAACGCTGCGTTGCCGAGGAGCCGGTCCTGCTGTCGGTCGGTGACGACCACACCTCCGCCTGCCACTACAACAGCGCCACCAAGGTGCTCTGACCACCTCTCGACTGAGGAACTGAGTCTGTTGCCGTATTGCGCGTCCAAGGTTTCGACCGGCTGTGCTCGTTCCTCGAGCAGCGGCTCAGCCACCGTTTGGGGTGCTCATGTTCAACAGTCGCACGACGGCAACGCGCGAACCCCGCAGCCATCCTGTCGTAACCCAACTGTGATGCCCGCTACCCCGGTTGTTAGCTGGACGTGACCCACGGAGGCGACCGCAACCATAGGCTCACGCAGGCACCCTCCTCGTGACCTGGGGTGGGCCGGCGACCGTTCCGTGTTCGGTTGCCTCAGCACACGAAATCATTTGGAGGGAAAGTGAAGGCACGCAAGCTTCTCGTTGTTCCCCTGCTGGTCGGTGCGCTCACCCTGAGCGCCTGCCAAGGGATGAAGACCGACCAGCCGCCCGCAGACCAAGGTGACCAATCATCGGTCCCCGCAATCGCGATCAACCCCAAGGATCGAGCCGAACTCACCGAAGGCGGTGAGTTGCGTTTGACAGTGACCACCATCGAGAGCCAGTGGAACACCTACCAGGTCAACGGCAACACCGGCGACATGTCCGACGTCTGGAACCCCATTGCGCCGAAGTTCTTCACCTTCGACGAGAAGGGCACGCCGACATGGAACCCGGACTACCTGACCGAGGAGCCGGTCGTCACGACGGGCCCGACAAAGGTCACGATGAAGATCAACAAGAGCGCAAAGTGGGGCAATGGCACGGCGATCGGCGTCAAAGACTTCCAGAGCATCTGGAAGGCCTGCAACGGCGAAGACACCACGTTCGAGTGCGCGTCCACCGACGGCTGGAACGAGATCGCCTCGATCGAAGCCGGGGCCGACGAGCAGGAAGTCATCACCACCTTCAAGTCCAACTTTCCCGACTGGTCCAGCGTCCTGAGCTCGGTTCCCGCCGCCGACAGCACCAAGGACGCCAGCACCTTCAACTCCGGCAGTACGGGCCCGAAGTCGGAGTATGAGGCCGGTCCGTTCACCGTCGAGAGCTTCGACAAGACCCAGCGCAAGATCACCTACGTGCCGAATCCCAACTGGTGGGGTGAGAAGCCGTTGCTAGATAGGATCACCATCCGCGAGATGGAAGCCACTGCGCGGGCCAATGCCTTCACCAACAACGAGCTCGACGCCTTCGACGTCGGTGTTGATGCCGACGCGTACACGCGATCGAAGGGATACGCCGACGGCGAAGTGCGGCAGGCGGCCGGCCCGGACTGGCGGCACATCACCTTCAACAGCAAGGCCGGCGAACTCAAGGACATCAAGGTCCGTCAGGCGATCGTGTACGGGTTGAACCGCACCGAGATCGGTGCCTCCGACTTGGCCGGCATCGACTGGCCGGTCAAGCCGCTGAACAACCACTTCTTCATGGAGGCTCAGCCCGGTTTCGTCGACACCGCCAAGGCGACCGGGATCGACTACGACATCGAGAAGGCCAAGAGCACACTGGAGGAGGCCGGTTGGAAGGCCCCCGAGGGGGACCCCGAGGGTGTCCGGGTCAAGGACGGCAAGGAGTTGAAGGTCAAGTTCATGCAGCTCAGTGGCGTTCCGGTCTCGGAGAACGAGGCGCTGCAGGTGCAGAACCAATTGAAGAAGGTCGGCATCGGGATCGACATCGTTTCGATCCCGTCGGAGAAATTCTCCGACACGCTGACCGAGCGCGGGTTCGAACTGATGGCGTTCTCCTGGCTCGGCACCCCGTACCCGATGGCCAACATCAACCAGATCTACGGCACCGGCTCGGAGAGTAACTTCGCCAACCTGTCTCTGCCGGAGGTCGACAACCTGGCCAAGGAGATCGGCACCGAGCCCGACAACCAGGTCCGGATCGACAAGACCAACCAGGTCGACAAGCTCCTGTGGGAGAACGTGCACACCCTGCCCTTGTACCAGCGCCCGCAGAACACCGCGGTGAAGAAGAACCTCGCCAACTACGGTTCGTTCGGTATGGCATCGGTCGACTGGACGAAGGTCGGCTACCTGAAGTGATCTGAGGATTACTCACAGAGCATGAGAGAGCGGGGTCGGTGGGCAACCACCGGCCCCGCTGTCGTTCGTGCTGAGCTCGGAGACTTCGACGCGCGCTCCTCGTCCCTCGTCGCACTTGCTCAACCACCGACCGACTTCCGACCGTTGAGCAAGCGAGGAACGAGCACGTCGAAGCGGCCTCTCCCACCCGTCAGCGGATCGCCCTACGCTGGGGCCGTGGACCTGCAGACCATCGCGCGCGAGTTGTACGCCGCCCCGTACGAGGGGTTCACCACCGCCCGTGCCGTCTTGGTGAAGCGGGCCAAGCAGGACGGTGACACCGAACTGGCCACAGAGGTGGGTCAGCTCCGCAAGCCGACACGCTCGGCCTGGCTGGTCAACCTGGTGGCGCGTGCCGAGGCCGACCAGATCGGCGCTCTGCTCGATCTGGGGGCGGCCCTGGCCGAGGCGCACCACAGCCTGTCCATGGACGAACTGCGCACCCTGTCGGCACAGCGCAGCAAGGTCGTCGAGGGGCCG
>JAKDKP010000325.1 GCA_030453285.1 Propionibacteriales bacterium | reverse complement strand
CGGAGCCGAGGGAGCAGGCCCGATCGCCGATGGTGCCGGCGCTTGCGGCTGGTGCGGCCGACCGGCCGGCCGCCCCGGCGCGGCGGCTGATCCGGGGTCGGGGGCCAACCGCGGGTCCCGCACGGCGGCACTGGCGGTGCGCGGGTCCGGTCCGGCCGTCGTCGGATGGACCGGGCGAGTTGTCGGCGGCGGCTGAGCAGCGGACAGTTGAGCAGCGGACAATTCAGCACCTGGCTGCGCGGCACCGGGCTGGGCTCGGTTCGGGGTCCCCTTCTGGTTCAGCGCCTGGGCCATGCCGCC
Organism: Propionibacteriales bacterium; assembly: GCA_030453285.1. GTDB lineage: Bacteria > Actinomycetota > Actinomycetes > Propionibacteriales > Propionibacteriaceae > Carbonicoccus. Next base: position 3,753 of record JAKDKP010000325.1, on the reverse strand, counting down.
GGCGAACCCTTTCAACGAGGCGGGCAGGATCTCGGCGATGGCAGCATCTGTGCGGCGGCCGGACCGGGCCACCATGCTCAGGTGGATGTCGCGGATGGCGGCAAATCCGGGCCGCTGCTCGGCGCCACCACTCTGGCGCCAGGCCCGTAGGCGCGCCAAGGCATCGGTCGCGCGGTACGGACTCTGGCTCACCGGGTCACCCCACACACCAGTGCCTCCATCAGAACGTCCACTCGGCCGCGCCCGGCTCACTCATCGGGGAGCTGGTCTGATCGGCACCGGTGTCGGCGGACAGGACACTGAGCTCGTACTCGGGGAATCCGTCACCGAGCTGGACGAGCACCGTGACCTGACCGAGCCCGGCCGGTGCGGTCCGTCGCCAGTTGCGGCTGACCCGGGCGGTGGCTCCCATCCGTGCCGAGACCGCCAGCACCGATCCATCGAAGGTCTGCGGGCCCAGCTGCTCGTCGGGCAGGTCGAGATTGGCCATGAAATCAGCCATCGACGGCGCGCCCTCGCTGCCGGGCACAGTGACCTGGGTGACCAGGGAGCGCTTGAGTTCGGCCTGCGGACCGTCGAGGGTCTGCAGGACGTACTGCCACACCTTGTCGCCGGCCGACGTACGAGATCCCTCGGCTTCGAGCAGGTCGGCCCACCGGGTGACCAACGATTCGGGTCGCGGGCGCTGGGCGAACAGCCGCTCCGGGTTCTCGGTGACCTCGTACCCCTCGGGACCGATCCGTTCACCGGCATCGGCCAGCATCTGCTCCCACGGCAACGTCATCCAGCCGATCCGATACAGATCACGCCGTACGGTGACCACGGCCCGCGAAACGGTGTCGGGTTGAACAGCGGCGACGCCCATCCGGGCCGCCATCGGCAGTCCGTCAGAGATCGGGGTCTGGTCGACACCGGCCGCGGCGCCGTCACCGAAGGGCCGGTGCAGGGCGGCGCCGGCGATCCGGCTCCACACCAGGTAGTGCCGATACAACTCGGTCAGCCGGCTCAGATCGTTGCTGGCGTTGCGGAGGTTCTCGCGATTCACCTCGGCCTGCCCGGTTGCGATACGCCGACGATGCAGTTCGCCGAACAGTTCTCGTTGCCCGACGAAGAACAGGATGCCGATGGCGACCGCGCAGACGACGAAGACGCCCAACCCCCACCACAGACCAATCGTCCAAGTGAATCCGTCGATCCATTGGTTGGCCACCACCACGATGTCGGCGATCACGAACACCACCAGGAAGGCGAGGATGACGCGGATCAGCATCGCCAGGGTGCGTTGGCGTGCCTGGATCTCACCGCTCAGATCGGGCACGTGGGCCGCCTGCTGGATACCCTGCAGGAGCCCCCGCACCTCACCCGCGGTGGCCTGGATCTGCCGGACGAGGATCGAACCCACCTGCACCGGGTACGAGGTGGCAAACCGCTGTTGCCAACTGCCGATGTCCTGGGCGACCCGGTCGGACTCGACCGCCAGGTGCTCGTTGCGGCCGGCCTGCTGAAGGCGGCCACGGACCGCCTGGGCACCGAGGATGTCCGAGGGGTGCAGCCGGGTGTGACCGACCTGATCGGCCAGATGAGCTGGGATCTGGAGTGCGTCCTGCGGTCCGGGCGCACAGTCGGCGGCCTGCCGCAGCACACCGCGGTCGGCGCCGATCTGGATCGGCGGCAACCCGCTGGCGTGGTCGCCACCGTCGGCCAGGGTGAGGGCACCACCGACGTAGTCCTTCATCACCACCGAGAGGTCGTACTGCTGCTCCTGGTGGGGCTGCCCCTGGTTGAGCACCTCCGACATCTCCGCCGAGGCGATCGCCAGGTCTTCCCAGCCGGCCGGGTTCCCGTCGGCCCGGACACCACCCACCACCACCTTGTACGAAGAAGGTGCGGCCCCGAAGACCATGTCGTGGGTGACCGCCGCGGTCGCCGAGGACACCGCATGCACCGCACCGGAGTACCAGCGGGCCGGTGATCCCTTGATCGAGTTCCACAGGAAACCCATCATCATCTTCAGCGCCCTGCCACCGCCGATCTCCTCGGCCTGCTCGGCCGGGAGAGAGGCCCGGGGACCGCGCAGCACCGCGCGGTGCTTGGTCCACAATGCGTTCGCCATCGAGGAGGTGGCCAGTCCGACATCCTCGGCGTGCACGGCCTGACCCGTCGTCTGGCGCGGCAACGGCAGTCCGGACTCGGTGTACAGCACGCCGGCCCGTACGGCATCGGAGACGGCCTCGGCGGAATGACTGCGGTAGTACGCCCGCGCCAACCGGACCGTCCGACCCGGCGGCGGGTTCTCGTCGTCCAGCGGCGCGTCGTTGATGTTCTTCCACAGGCCGGTCAGCGCGGCCAGCACATTCGCCGCGTACGGGGCGAGATCCACCGCATCGGCCTCGCCGGTGAGCACCGTACGACCCAGGCCCGGGCCGCGCGAATCCTCCGGCGAGATGATCACGTTGTGCCAGCCCTCGTGCGCGATCTCTGGGCGCGGCGGGGCGTCGGGGCGGGTCACGATGCAGCGCAGCAGCTCGACGCGGGTCTGTGAGGTCGCAATCACCAACTGGGACACCTGTTGTTCGACCTGCGCCGAGACCGGTTCGGACTCACCGACGGCTGGCACCAGCACACACACCCGGACCCGCTCGTGACCCTGCTGCTGATGCTGCGTCGGACCCGAGAGCACCTGCTGCACCGAGGTGCCGTGGACCCGTCCACCGAACACGCCGATGCCGGGCACGTGGTTCGGCTGCACGGTGGACGCGTCCACCCACACGAACGGGTTGCACATGCCGTTGGCCGACCAGTCGGTCAACGCGTCACGGACACCGTTCATCACTCCGGGTGGGGCGAGCAGGATGGTCAGTGGCGCCACGATCAGAACACCCCGCCATCCGGCATGGCGATGGTGGTGTCCTTCGGAGCGCCGCCGGGTTCCTGGGCTGGCGGTTCACCGGCCTCCACCCGACGCTTCGCCTCGTCGACGAGCTTGATCAACTCGCCGGCCATCACGTGGATGTCGGGCGCCAGGTCCCGGAAGATCGGCGTCTGGCTCGCCTGGTCGCGGGTGGAGATGTCGGAGAAGCTGCCGCCGCCCTTGGCGCCGTCGCGGCCCGGTGCCATGAAGTGCACGCCGGCCAGCCCACGGATCACCTCGAGCCACTCCTTGGCGGACTCGACCCGCTCGTCCATGGTCTGCGCCTGGGCAATCTTGGGGATCCGGGGCGGCAGGCCGGAGGCGGTCTTGCCCTCGGGCAACCACTCCTGCAGACGCTTCACCGCCTCACGATCGAGGATGCCGGTGGACTGTCCCAACGGGTTGGAGTCATACACCTCGCGTAGCAGAATGTAGGGCCGCAGCGAGGCCATCACCGGCGCCTCATGGATCTGCGTCTGGGCCAGCAGGATCGACTCCAGCACCGCCGGCAGCCAGTCGTACGTCGCCTTGAACGCGCTCGGCGGGGTGAGCATCGGGTACGGGAATCCGGCCCAGTTGCCGATCTCGCGGTCCCAGATCTCGACCGGGCGGTTGTACGGGGAGTCGGGGATCCGGATCTCACCGAGCACCTGACCGAGGAACCAGCCGGCCACCATGGCGCGCCGTTCAGCGTCGCCCATCGGCAGGGAGGCGTTCAGCGGACGGGAACGGCGGTGGGTCCAGAACCCGGACCGGCCGGCCGGCGGAGTCGATCCCCACTGGATGCCAACGGGCTTCAGCACCGACTCGAAGGCCAGCGGGGAGTACAGCGGATAGGACCC
>JAKDKP010000324.1 GCA_030453285.1 Propionibacteriales bacterium | reverse complement strand
TCGACTCGAAGACGGCGGCGTCGTACGACGCGAGATCGGCCGCGGTGCCGACGGACTGATCAACGTCGAGGAACTGGAGACGATGCTGGGTCCCCGCACGCGCGTGGTTGCGGTGACCTGGGTGGATTCCTTCACCGGGATCACCGATGACATCAGCACCATCGGCGCCGTGTGCCGAGCGAAGGGCGTGTGGTGTGTGGTCAACGGCACCCAGGCCGTGGGCGCCCGTACGGTCGACGTCGGCACTCTCGGCGTCGACGCGGTCACCTCCTGTGGCTACAAGTGGCTGTGCGGACCGTACGGCACCGGCTTCACCTGGCTCGCTCCCGATCTCCTGGACAGCCTGACGCCACAGCAGGCCTACTGGCTCGCCCACGGCGCTGGCTCGGATCTGGAGCACACGCGCAACCACAGTTTGCGCCACGATCTAGGTGCTCGCGCGTTCGACGTCTTTGGCACCGCGAACTTTCTCACCTTCGAGCCCTGGCTCGCAGCCCTGGACCTGATCAGCGAGATCGGCCCTCAACAGATCGCGGCCCACAACCAACGACTGGTCGACCGCCTGATCACTGGCCTGGATGTCGAGCGGTACCGCGTCCGTGGTGCTCGAACGGCTCCGGCCAGATCGACCCTCGTCGTTCTGGAGCGTCGGGATGGAACAGCCGAAGAGATGCATCGCCGTCTCGCCGGGGAGGAGATCGCCACCTCCCTGCGTGAGGGCGGCATCCGGTTGGCGCCCCACCTGTTCAACACCGAGGACCAGGTCGACCACGCGCTGACGGTTCTTCACACCTGACGGGGCTACCGGGAGCCCGCCACCGGGCCTTCGGTGTTCGGGATCCAACCGAGGGCGGGGGCGACGTGCTCGGCGAAGGAGTCCAGCACATGCAGGTTGTAGTCGACGCCCAACTGATTGGGGATGGTCAGCATCACCGTGTCGGCGGCCATCACGGCGCTGTCGGCCTTGAGCTGATCGATCAACGCGTCGGGCTCGGCGGCATAGGTCTTGCCGAAGGTGGAGCGGAAGCCGTCGATCATGCCGGTCTGGTCGCCGTCGGGGCGGCCGCCGAAATAGGCGTCGTCGAGTTCGCTGACGATCGGGAAGATGCTGCGGCTCACCGACACCCGGGGCGTACGAGGATGTCCGGCCTCGGCGTAGGCCCGTCGGAAGCGGTCGATCTGATCACGTTGCAGCTCGTGGAATGGCACCCCGGCGTCCTCGGTGAGCAGCGTGGACGACATCAGGTTGAGCCCTTGCCGGCCGGTCTGCTCGGCGGTGTCCCGCGAGCCGGACCCCCACCAGATGCGATCGATCAGCCCTTCGGACTGCGGTTGGATCTGCAGCCGGCTGCCGGGCAGCGCCCGCTGCGGATCGGCCTCGACCAGGCGGCCACCAGTGATCGCTTCGAGAAAGATGGCGAACTTGTCACGGGCCAGATCGGCGCCGCGCGGATCGGTCGAACCGGTGTAGCCGAACGCCTCGTAGCCGCGCAGTGCCGTCTCAGGTGATCCTCGGCTGATGCCCAAGGCGATCCGCTGGTCGCTCAGCAGGTCCAGCGCGGCCGCCTCCTCGGCCAGATGCAGCGGGTTCTCGTACCGCATGTCGATCACGCCGGTGCCGACCTCGATCCGGCGGGTCCTGGCCGCAATCGCCGATAGCAGAGGGATCGGAGCGGATTGTTGCCGCTCGAAGTGATGCACCCGAAAATAGGCCCCGTTGACACCGAGTTCGTCGGCACCGACCCCGAGGTCAACCGCCTGGTGCAACATCTCCGACGCGGTACGGGTCTGGGACCCGGGCGCAGGGGACCAGTGGCCGAAGCTGAGGAATCCGAAGGCTTTCATGATCAACATCCTTCCGGTGAGGATCAGGGCGGGCGCGCGAGCCGATCAGGTGGCGCGAGATGCTCCCTCAGATCGGCGATAGTGCACAGCGACCGCACCATTTCCGAGTGATCGGGACGAGATCAGGTCGAGCCGTCGGGTGTGGGGAAGTCCATCCTGATACAGAGTCGGCCTGTGAGTGGCAATCATGGGATGGATCAGAAACCTGTACTCGTCGATCAGATCCAGTTGATCCACCGCGGCAGCGAGTGTGCCGCTCCCGAGCAGCACCCCATCGGGAGTCGCATCCTTCAGCTCCTGCACCGACGTGCGCAGGTCTCCGACGAGGTGGTGACTGTTGTTCCACGGGAAATCGCTTCGCGTCGACGACACCACATACTTTGGTTTGGCCTCCAGTTTGAGTGCCCACTCCTGCATCGCTGGCGCGGCAGTCACCTCCCCGCGGGCGACGCCTGGCCAATGTCCCTCCATCATCTCGTAGGTGGTGCGACCCCAGAGCATGGCGCCGCAGGCATCCATGAGGTGAGTGAAGTGGGCGTGCGTCTCGTCATCGGCAATGCCCTCCCGGTGGTCGACGCACCCATCCAGAGTGACGTTGATGCTGAACGTCAGGAGTCCCATACGAGGATCCTAGTCCGCCGACACCCCGAGCCGAGACCAATGACACCAGGACCCCACGCTCCCCTGGTGGCTGCATCAGATGGCTGCCAGAGCCTCGATCTGGACGAGCAGGTCGGGGCTGGCCAGGCCCGCCTGGATCAGCAGCGTGCAGGCAGGTCGCGGCTCGGGCAGGAAGGGCGATCCGGCCCGGACGAAGTCGGCAATGTGTGCTCGATCGGTCAGGTGGATCGTGTACTGGATCACCGCCCCGAGGTCGAGTCGCCCCTCGGCCAGCACCGCCTCGACATTCTCGAAGGCGATCTGGGTCTGCTCGACGATCCCTTGGCCGACGGTTCCGTCGGGGCGGACACCGACCTGGCCCGACACCGTGGCCAGTTGATGGATGTGCGTGACCAGCATGCCGGCGCTGTGGAACGGCGAGGTCTGGGCGCGGCGCGGATTGAGTCCGGTGAACATGTTCCGGAGTCTGCCACTGGGTGCTTCAGCGGGTCAGCCCCTGCTGGTCCAGCCACTCCTGCCCGCGCCGTACGGAGGCCTGGGCCAACCAGGCCTCGGCCACGAACTCAGACAACTCGGCCTGGCTGATCTCACCGAGCCGACTGGCCCGGACGAGCACCGACGGGTGGCCGTCGAAGTGGGCGGTGCTGAAGAAGGGCAGCTCCAGATCCTGTACGAGTGCCTGCTTGTCGGCCTCCGAGCCGACCCACAGCACGATCACGTCGTCGTACTTCTCCCCGGTCCCAGGGTCAACCGCGTCCGGCCGAGGTGTCCGGAAGAACACGAACGACTTCCGCCCCACCTGGTACACCTTGTTGCCCGCGCTGCCGGTCTCCACCGTGACGTGCGGCATCCCTGCCGCCAGTTCGTGGACGTCGGCAACCGTCGCCGGGCGCTCGTTCCTGACCATGAGTTCGATCGTAGGCGGCCGGCGTCACCAGAAACAGCCGGCGTCACCAGAGGCGGCCAGCGTCACCAGAGGCGGCCACGGTCACCAGAGGCGGCCAGGGTCACCAGAAAACAGGTAAGCCTGCAGCGGGAGCTGCCACAGTTTCCGGCATCTCGACCAGGCTGACCGGTTGTGGGTGTTGGGCCCGAATCGGCGCCGATAATCTTGGACCATGCGATGGGTCGTGTCCGTGAAAGGTGTCGTCCGCGACGGTTCGCGGGTGCTGCTGGCCAAGAATGATCGAGGCGAGTGGGAACTGCCCGGTGGGCAACTGGAGGATGGCGAGCAGCCCGACCGGTGCGTGGTGCGGGAGGTCGCCGAGGAGTCGGGACTGACCGTCGAGGCAACCGGGTTGGTCGACACCTACTCCTTCGAGGTGGTTCCTGGCACCACCGTGTTGATCATCACCTTCCGCTGCCGCATCACCGGCGACCCGGCGGCGATCCGGGTATCGAGCGAGCACCGTGAGGTGCGGTTCGTCGAACTGGCAGAGCTTGATCAACTGTCGCTGCCGGAGGGCTACCGGTCTTCCATCGAGCGAGACGCTGCGAGGGGCAACTAGGCGGCGCGGCAAAAGGGGTAAGCATGCAGCGGGAGCTGCCACAGTTTTCGGCATCTCGGCCATGGTGACCGGTATTGGCCGCCGCGGCGTC
>JAKDKP010000323.1 GCA_030453285.1 Propionibacteriales bacterium | reverse complement strand
CGGCATTGCGGACCAGATAGGGGATGTTGCGGTCGGCCAAGGCGGCCTCGAAGGAGGGTGACTGGCTGTTCACCCGGAACAGCACCGCCATCTCACGCCATTCCACGCCCTTCTCGGCCAACCCCGCCAGCCATGCCGCCACCGCACGCGCCTCACCGGACTCATCGGGCGCCTCAGCCAGGGCCACCTCGGGGCCGGCCGGTCGTTGGGCCTGCAGGGTCACCGCTCCGCTGGGACCGGCGCCGGCCTGGGCCATCACGGTGTTGGCCGCCCGGACCACCTGCGGGGTGGAGCGGTAGTCACGAACCAGCCGGACGACCTGGGCGTCGGGGTGCCTCCGCGGGAAGTCGAGCAGATAGTCCGCCCGCGCGCCGGCGAAGGTGTGGATGGTCTGGGCGGGATCGCCGACCACGCAGATGTCGGGTCGGCTGCCGCGCCAGAGATCGAGCAGTGCCTGCTGCAGTGGGCTGACGTCCTGGTACTCGTCGACGACCAACCAGCGATACGTACGCCGGAACTCGGCCGCCACCTCCTCGTGCTCGGCGAGCAGGGACGCGGTGCACAGGAGAATGTCCTCGAAGTCGACCCGGTCCCGATCGCGCTTGAGGGCCTCGTACCCGGCGAACACCTTGCCGACGGTGTCGGGGTCGACCCCGGAGACCGACCGTCCAGCAGCCCGTCGTACGTAGTCGTCGGGAGTCACATTCGACACCTTGGACCAACTGATCTCACCGACGAGGTCACGCAGGGTGGCGGTGTCCACGCGCACCCGGAGCCGGCCCGCGGACTCGGCCACCAACGACATCTTGTGGTCGAGCACCGATGGGAAGGAGGTCTGGTGCACCCGAGGCCAGAAGTGCCGCGCCTGGGCGAGCGCGGCCGCGTGGAACGTCTTGGCCTGCACGCCGCGGGCCCCCAGGGCGCCCAGTCGATGCCGCATCTCACCGGCCGCACGGGTGGTGAACGTGACGGCGAGGACCTGGCGCGGGTCGTACACCCCGGTCGCGACGCCGTACGCGATGCGGTGCGTGATCGCCCGGGTCTTGCCCGTGCCCGCGCCTGCCAGCACCGCCATCGGGCCGGTCAGGGTTGACGCCACGACCCGCTGCTCGGGGTCGAGGGCGGTCAGCAGCTCGGCAGGATCAGACACCGGGCAACCCTAGACCGAACCGCTGACAGGATCCGGCGCCACCCACCGGCGCTCAGGATTGTCACCGGCGCCCCCTACGCTGAGCGGACCATGGGAACCTTCCACCTGCACCGGGCCTCCCGCTCGGACGACCTGATCGCAGGGCTGGCCTCGTTGTTGACCGCCGATCCGCTTGATCCGTTCGTCGCCGAGCTGGTCAGTGTGCCCACCCCCGGAGTGGAACGGTGGCTCGGCCAGTCACTCGCCTCCGCCCTCGGCGTCCGCCCCGGACACCACGACGGGGTGGCCGCAGGCATCGACTTCCGCCCCTGGGGCCGCCTGATGGCCGATGTGGTGCAGGTGGCCTCGACCGAGGTGCTGCCGTCGGGCGGGCGGTCCGACCCGTGGCGTCCCGAACGCCTCGTCTGGCCAGTGCTCACCGCACTCGACGAGTGCGCCGAGGCCGACTGGTTGTCACCGGTCACCGCGCACCTGCGCGTGCAGGCCGAGGCGGGCGGGCGTCGGCTGGTCACCGCACGCAGGATTGCCGGCCTCTTCAGCCGGTACGCCCGCGAGCGTCCGACCATGATCAACGCATGGCTGGCCGGCCAGGTGTGCGATGACGCCGGGGCCGAGCTGCCACCTTCGCAGGTGTGGCAACCCAAGCTGTGGCAACACGTCCGAACCAGGATCGCGGTGCCCTCACCGGCCGAACGGCACACCATGATCAACTCCGCCCTGCAGGAGCGTCCTGAGGCGTTCGAGCTGCCCGATCGGCTGTCGGTCTTCGGGCTGAACCGCCTCGATCCGTTGGACCGTACCGTGTTGTCCGGTCTGGCGGCGCATCGCGAGGTGCACCTGTGGCTGGGGCACCCCTCCCCCGCGCTGTGGGACAGCATTGCCGAGGTTCCGGTCGCCGAGGAGTGGCCGCTGCGTGGCCATCTGGTCGCGCCGCCCGGCTCGCACCGACTCGTCTCCGCGCTGGGACGAGACCTGATCGACTTCCAACACGTGCTGGGTCACCTCGACACCGAGACCTGCCAGGACGTGATCGATCCGGCACCCCGATCGGGCGACAGCCTGCTGCGCCGGCTCCAGGCCGACGTGGCGGCAAACCGTCAACCGTCCAGCACCTCCCCCGTTCGGCTGGCCGAGGACGATCGCAGTCTGCAGGTGCACGCCTGCCATGGTCCGGATCGTCAGGTGGAGGTCCTCCGGGACGTGGTCACCGGGCTGCTCGCTGACGACCCGACGCTCGAACCACGCGACATCATCGTGATGTGTCCCGACCTGGAGACCTTCGCCCCGCTCGCGGCGTCGGTCTTCGACAGCGGACAACTCGTGTCGGCCGCTGACCGGGCCCACCCGGGGCGGTCGCTGCGCCTTCGGATCGCCGACCAGTCCCTCCACCAGGTCAATCCCCTGTTGTCATTGGTGTCGCGACTGCTGCAATTCACCGCAAGCCGCTTCGAGGCCTCGACGATCGTCGACCTGTGCGCGGCCCCACCGATCGCGACCCGCTTCGGGTTCGGCCACGACGACGTGATGCGAATCGTCGAGTTGGTCGGTGCCGCCGGCATCCGGTGGGGGCTCGACGCCGCCCACCGCGACCGGTTCGGGTTGGGTGCGTTCGCCCAGAACGCCGTTGCGGCTGGTCTCGACCGGATGCTGCTCGGAGTCTCGATGTCGGAGGCCGGACATCACCACGTCGGACTGACCTTGCCGCTCGACCAGGTCGAGTCCGGCGACGCCGAGCTCGTCGGGCGACTGGCCGAGGTGATCACCAGGCTGCGCATCGTGCTGGGCGCCTTCGCCGGTCGTCAATCCCTCAGCGCCTGGGTGGACGCGACCAAGGGCGCACTGGAGTCGCTGACCGCCACCAGTCGCGACGACGCCTGGCAGACGACGCACGCGTGGACCGAGTTGAACTCGCTGCTCGAAGCACGTGACGGCGAGGCGTTGGCCGGTGCGTCGGTGACCGGAGGGTCGCTGGCCCGTGCGAAAGAGACCGAGGGGGCGACCGTCGATGATGAGGGGCCATTGCTCGACGTCCACGACTTCTCCGCCCTGCTCGACGAGGCGCTCGCGGGGCGACCGACCCGCAGCAACTTCCGTACCGGCAGCCTCACGCTGTCGGGCCTGGCGCCGATGAGGTCAGTGCCTCATCGAGTGGTGTGCCTGCTCGGCATGGATGATCGCGCCTTCCCACGCGGCCACACCGTCGACGGGGATGACCTGTTGGCTGTTGCTCCGCGGGTGGGTGATCGTGATCGTCGCAGCGAGGATCGACAGCTCTTCCTCGACGCGTTGATGGCTGCGGAGGAGAAGTTGATCATCGTCTGCTCGGGGCGGGATCCGCGCACCAACACCGTTCGCCCGCCGGCCGTCCCGGTGGGCGACCTGCTGGACGTGGCGGCCACCATGATCGGTTCGACCGAGCTCGCCACTGAACGGCTGATCACCGAGCACAAGCTGCAGCCGTACGATCGGGGCAACTTCACCGCCACCGCTCCCCTCTCCTTCGATCGGTCCGCTCTGGCCGGTGCCCGGGCCTCACTGGGTGAACGCCACCTGCCGACGCCACGATTCTCGGCCGAGGCGCTCCAGGTGACCGCCGATGGTGACGGAGTTGATCATGAGACCGCATCGGGGAGCCAGCAGGCCGGTGACCAGGTGATCGACCTGGCCGACCTGATCAGGTTCTTCAACCATCCGATCAAGGCCCTGGCGCGCGTACGGGCTGCGTACTACTGGCCCGGGGACGAGGATTCCAGCGGGGACGAGATCCCCATCGAACTGAACGGTCTCGACCTGTACGGCATCGGGGATCGGATCCTGCAGCAGCGCAGAGCCGGTGCGGACGAGGACGCCCTGCGCGACGCCGAGTGGCGCCGCGGCACCCTGCCGCCCCGTGCGCTGGGTGGCGCGGCCCTGTCGCGGGTGTTCGAAGAGG
>JAKDKP010000322.1 GCA_030453285.1 Propionibacteriales bacterium | reverse complement strand
ATCGGCCCCATGATCAGCTGCCTCTGGTGAGCCCGGTCGTGGATCGCGCTCGCCGAGGTCAGGCCCGTCGGGATCGGATTGGTCGGGATGGAGCCGTTGGTAGCGCCAGCGGGTGTGGGTCTTCAGCAGATGGTGGGTCCGACACAAAGGCGCCAAATTGTCGCTGCTGGTGGCGCCGCCCACGTTGTAGGGGACCTGGTGGTCTTTGTCGCAGTTGGTGGCGGGTTTGTCGCACCAGGGGAAGACGCAGGTCAGTTCGGTGAGTTCGATCTGGCGGATCAGTCGGTCGGGAATCTCGTACGCATCGGTGTGGATCTGTTCCCCGGTGTGCAGGATCGGGGTGACGGTGATTCTTGCTGCCGGATCACTGAGCCATTCCCGGATCCGTTCGGTGGTGACGGGTTGGCTTGTGTTTTCGACTCGGCCTACCGTGCAGCCACTATTGGTGAGGGCGGTTTGGTGGAGGTGGACGTAGAGGGTGATCGGTTTGGCAGGTCGGGTGACTGGCGGTATCGACACCGGTCGAACGATGGACGGCGCGGGGCTGTTACCGGCAACTTCGTCGGCGTGGGCGTCACCCTCATCGGCCGGGGCCGTGTCATCGGTGGGTGCACCTTCGCCGGGGTTGCTGAGGTCGAATCCGGGTTGACGCCGGCTCAGATCGCCGAGGGCGTATCCGCGGCGGGCCTGATGGGTCAGGTCGTCGAGGCCGGGCTGGTGGGCCAGGTCGTGGGCGCCGACGTCCAGGGCGGCATCCAAGTTGAGTCCGTCGTGGACGTCGATGGTGCCCGACAGGTGCGACAGGCCGTTGCCGTCTCGGCTGTGCTGGATCCAGACTCCGCGCGGATCGTGCGTGCCGGCCAGTCGCTGGTGGTCGGGATGCTCTGGATCACCGGTGAGGATGGCGGCGGTGACCAGCTTCTCGACCTGGCCCAGGGTGAGTTGGCCGGCGACGGCGGAGACCTGCCCGTCGACGAAGGCGGCCGTCGTCTCGTTGCACCAGAAGGTGTGGTCGGCGAGTCTCCTGGCCACCATCGGCACCATCCGGTAGCTCGTCAGCAGCAGCCAGGCTTGGGGGAGGCGGTGCCGTAACTGCAGAGCGTGGGCGACCAGGGTGCGGGCCGCACTGTGGCGTTGCCCCAGGGTGGTGGCCAATTCAGCAATCGCCGCGGCGGACACCTCCGGGATGCCGGGGGCGTTCAACGCGACGCCGTGGGTGCCGAACCGGGTGTCCCAGGCGACGGTGTCGTACTCATGGATGGGTGGATGCACATCGGCATACCTTGCGGCCACGCCCAGCAGGTCGGCCTCGGCCCGGGTCTGGGTTTGGTGCAGGGCACGGGCCTGGTCCAACAACTCGTACCCGACACCGTGGATCGGTGTCGAAGTGAGGAGGCTGCTGGTGCTGGTCATGTCCCTACATTAATGGCCGGCACTGACAAAACACCGGCCTCAGAACAATCTGTGGATGGTGCCACGAAATAGTGTCGAGTTGTCCACAGGTATTGACTTCCAGGAATGGTGTGCGGTCGTAGCGGATCGCATCCGGTGGATTCGACATTGTCGGTTGTGGGCGGACTTCTTGCTCTGCAGTGCACCGGGCCTGATGCCGAGGACATTGCCACCCGAGCGACCGGGAAAGGCTGATGAGCAAGATTGACGTCTCCGCAGACAGGTATCGGCAACAGGTGGTCAAGAAGAGGGGCGGACCCCGTTCAGCAGGGGTGCCGACTCCCTGATCCGACCTGGGTCCGGGAAGGCTGCGACACGGCCGGCCATGGACGGCGGCCCCATCAGCCAAACCAAGACCAGCACGGCATCGGGTGGCCCTGCACGGCAGGAGGTGGACGGAGTTTCTGCCTCAGAACAATGATCGACCCCTGTCACTTGGTGGAGCAGGGCCTGCCGTTGGCCCTCGCCACGGCCGATCGCGGACGGGCCTTCTCGTCAGCCACCGAAGATCAACACTGCCTGCCGAGGACCGGCAGCGGCGAGTCGAAGGGCAGAGGGACGAGCTTCGCGTGCGCGTCAGGGGACGCGGACCGTTTCGATGCCTTCGAAGGGCTGCGGGGGTTCGAAGAGTGCAGCCAGGTGGGCGATGTCCTCGTTGGCCAACTGGTGCGCGTGAGGTGGCGCGCAAGCATTTCGGTCGGCGGAACGTTGCTGGGCGGTGGACAGGTCGGCGGTCAGGTGATGCAGGCGCACTTGGGCTCCGGCCGTACGCGCCCGTGAGGCCCATACGTGACGCCGTGCAACCGACCAGCAGTTCCAGTCGAGCACCACGTCCTGTCCGCTGTTGATCACCTGCAGGGCGGTGTCCCAGACCAGAGCGGTGCAGCGCTCGGCCAGGGCGGGATAGGTGGGATCGTCGAAGCCAACGCCGTACAGCCGGATCATCTATTCGTCCAATGTGAACCGGACGGCCGGCAGCTCGGCCTCGAGGCGACGAGCGTGGGTCGTCTTGCCAGCACCGTTCAACCCGCACAGCAGATGCACCGTCGACGCGGCCGTCGGACCTGGCAGGGCGGCAGGGCGAGCCCCCATCGACCCGGTGATCGCCAGCGGCCGCCGGCCCGCGGCAACGTCCCGGGTGACTGCGGCCGCCACCTCCAGGCCCGGCATCACGAAGTAGCCGTCCGCGCCACCCTCGAGCATGCGTCCGATCGGACCGGGGTGATGGACGCCGAAGTCCTCGTCGGACAGCTCCCCGACCAGCACAGTCGCCCCGGGAAACATGGCCCGTAGCCCCGACAAGGTCTGCGGACTCGCGGCCGGTGCCAGCACGATGTCGGCAGTGTTTCCCGCATCACGAATGTCGCGTACGACGTGACCGGGACCGAGGCGCGATCCGAGCTCGGCGCGCGCTCGCGCCGACAGGGACATCGCCGTCACCACGACCGTCAGTCCTGCGTCCGTGACCGATCCGGCATCCTCCTCGGGGGCGGGATCTCCCTTGTGGATCTCAAGATCGCCACTCATCGGGACCTTTCGACGCCCGTGCACCGGGCGCCAGCACCACAACCATGATCGTGTTGATGATCAGTCGTGCCGTACGTCATCGTCGACCCAGTCGAAGGTTCTGGCGACCGCCTTCTTCCACAGCCTGGTCCGACGATCCCTCTCCTCGCTCGTCATGGATGGTTCCCACCGCTTGTCCTCGGCCCAGAGTGCGGACAACTCGTCGAGGTCGGCCCAGAACCCGACCGCCAATCCGGCCGCGTAGGCGGCGCCCAACGCAGTCGTCTCGATGATCGTGGGCCGGACCACCGGGATGCCCAGGACATCAGCCTGGAACTGCATCAGCAGTTCGTTGGCGACCATGCCGCCGTCGACCCGTAATTCCTCCAACGCCACCCGGCCGTTGCGTGCGGTGTCGGCGTTGACGGCTTCCAGCACCTCGGCGGTCTGGAACGCCGTCGCCTCCAGCGCTGCCCGCGCCAGATGCCCGGCGTTGACGAAGCGGGTCAGCCCGACAATGGCCCCCCGGGCGTCGCTGCGCCAGTACGGGGCGAAGAGGCCGGAGAAGGCGGGCACGATGTGGGCACCGCCGTTGTCCTCGACCGAACGTGCGAGTTCCTCGACCTCATCAGCGGACTTGATCATGTGCAGGTTGTCGCGCAGCCATTGGATCAACGACCCGGCCACCGCGATCGAGCCCTCCATCGCGTACACAGTCGGTTGATCACCGAGCTTGTACGCCACCGTGCTGATCAATCCGTTGTCGGACCTGACGATGTCGGTGCCGGTGTTGACGATTGCGAAACACCCGGTGCCGTAGGTGTTCTTGGCATCCCCGGGACCGAATCCGGCCTGCCCGAACGTGGCGGCATGCTGATCACCCAAGATTCCGGCGACCGGAGTCTCGCGCAACAACTGCGAGCCGTGCACTGTGCCGTACACCTCGGAGGAGGACCTGATCTCGGGCAGCATCGACTCCGGAATCTCGAACACCTCAAGCAGCTCCGGATCCCAAGCGCAGCGGGCCAGATCCATCAGCAGGGTGCGGGAGGCGTTCGTGACGTCGGTGGCGTGGACGCCCCCGTCCCCACCCCCCGTCAGGGTCCACACCAGCCAGCAGTCCGTCGTACCGCATGCGAGC
>JAKDKP010000321.1 GCA_030453285.1 Propionibacteriales bacterium | reverse complement strand
CTGGCGATGGTGGCCCTCGTACCGGATCGGCCGGTGCCGCCTGCCCAGGCCCGGTCCCTGCTCCCGCCCACCGTGTCGCACGGCGACGCGGCAGCCAATGCCGGACGGGCGGCGCTGCTGACCCATGCCGTCACCGCCGATCCCGATCTGCTGCTGCCCGCCACCCGCGACTGGTTGCACCAGCGCCAGCGTGGACCGGTGCTGGGGGAGTCGTACGAGCTCGTCACCGCCCTGCGCGCTGAAGGGCTGGCCGCGGTGATCAGCGGGGCCGGGCCGACGGTGTTGGTGCTGGGACGTCGTTCCCGGCTCGCCACCTTGAGCGGGCGGCGCTTCGGGAGCCATCACGCCAGCTGGCATTCTGTCGGAGCTGGGGTGCAGAAGCTGGCGGGGCAATGAGTCGCGCCGGTGTGTGGTGGGTGCGCCGGTGTGGTGTAGTCTCGGCCACAGAGTTCGTGACACTGTGTGCAACTCGACGCCGACAGGTTCCGGCGGGTGGGTGACCGAATGACTGTCACCACAAGGACATCTCGTACGAGGTTCCAGGACCCTCCCCATCGGATTGCGTGGCCCCGTTTCGGGTGATCACTTATGGGGAAAAGTCATATCCCTCCGAAAGGACACACGTGACAGAGATCGCCGAGAACAACGCTGCCGGCACCACGAACGACCAGCCCAGCAGCCGTCGGCGCAAAGGTTCGGGTTTGGACGCCATGTTGCTCCCCGAACTGAAGCAGCTCGCCTCATCCATGGGCCTCAAGGGTTCTGGTGGCATGCGCAAGGGAGCCCTCGTCGAGGCCATCCGCAGCGCCCAGGGCGGGTCCGGCAACGCGCGGAGCACCAACTCCGCCAAAGACGTGGACACCAGCCGGAGCACTAGTTCCGACCAGGGCACGAACTCCGCCTCAGCTGGCGCCGCCAGGGACGGGAAGGCCACCGTGAACGGGGCCGATGGGGGCACAGGTGAGCGCAGCTCCCGTGCCGAGCGTGGCCAGCGCTCGTCCCGCCCCGAGACCGTCGGTGGTGCTCAGGAGGTGTTGCCGGAGCAGTCCGGTGAGGGGCAGCGCGCTGACCAACAGCGTGGCGCGGACCATGCCTCGCGCCGCAGTGACCGTGACCAGCAGCGGTCCGTTGGCGATCAGCAGCGTGGTGGCGGAGACGGTCAGCGTCGCAACGACGAGAACACCCAGCGTCGAGGCGATGACCGTGGCCAGAACCGTGACGTCGTTGACGAGGTTGGTGCGCGACTGGCCAAGGAGGCCTCGCGCAACGACGACGACCGTGACGAGCAGCAGGGCGAGCGTCGCGGACGCCGTAACCGTGACCGTGACAACGGCGGCAATCGCGAGAACCAGAACCGTGACGGCCAGAACCGCGAGAACCAGAACCGTGACAATGGCGGCAACCGCGACAACCAGGCGCGGGACGGTCAGAATCGCGACCAGCAGAATCGCGACCAGCAGAACCGCGACAATGGCGGTAACCAGGGCGGTCGCGACAATGGTCGCGACAACAACAACCGGTATGACGACGAGGACGGCGGAGGTCGCCGTGGTCGACGCCGGCGCAATCGCGACCGGCAGAACCGCCGCGGTGGCAGCAACAATCGCGGTGGGGGCGGCATGGACCGCTACGAAGCCGACCCGGTTGTGCACGAGGACGATGTCCTGGTGCCGGTCAGCGGCATCCTTGACGTGCTGGACAACTACGCCTTCGTCCGCCGCACCGGCTACCTGCCCGGCGACGACGACGCGTACGTCTCGCTCAACATGGTCAGAAAGTTCGGGCTGCGCAAGGGTGACGTGGTCACCGGTGTGATCAAGCAGGCCAAGGAAGGGGACCGCAAGGAGAAGTTCAACCCCCTCGTTCGGGTCGAGACGGTCAACGCCCAGGCGCCCGAGGAGGCCAAGAACCGTCCGCAGTTCAGCAAGCTGACACCGCTCTACCCGCAGGAGCGGCTGAAGTTGGAGACCACTCCGACAGTGCTGAGTGGCCGGATCATCGACATCATTGCGCCGGTCGGCAAGGGCCAGCGCGGTCTGATCGTGTCCCCACCGAAGGCGGGCAAGACGATCATCATGCAGCAGATCGCCAACGCGATCACCGAGAACAACCCCGAGGTCCACCTGATGGTGGTGCTGGTCGATGAGCGCCCGGAGGAGGTCACCGACTTCCAGCGAACGGTGTCGGGCGAGGTCATCTCCTCGACCTTCGACCGGCCAGCCGGTGATCACACCACGGTCGCCGAACTGGCCGTCGAACGAGCCAAGCGTCTGGTCGAGCTCGGCCACGACGTGGTCATCCTGCTCGACGGCATCACCCGTCTGGGCCGGGCGTACAACCTGGCCGCCCCACCATCGGGACGCATCCTGTCCGGTGGTGTCGACTCGGCAGCTCTCTATCCGCCGAAGAAGTTCTTCGGTGCTGCGCGCAACATCGAGGAGGGTGGCTCGCTCACCATCCTGGCCACCGCGCTGATCGAAACCGGATCCAAGATGGACGAGGTGATCTACGAGGAGTTCAAGGGCACCGGCAACATGGAGCTCCGATTGCGTCGCGAGTTTGCCGACAAGCGGATCTTCCCGTCGATCGACGTCGACTCGTCCAGCACCCGCCGCGAGGAATTGTTGATGGGCAAGGAGGAGCTGGCCATCATCTGGAAGCTCCGCCGAGTCCTCTCCGGTCTTGACGGACAGCAGGCATTGGAGATGCTGCTCACCCGACTGCGCAAGACCCAGTCGAACACCGAGTTCCTGCTGGCGATCCAGAAGACCACACCCGGCAACCACGACTGACGGGCGGCGAGCCCGAGCTCCCGTCGGCCCCTGGTGCGGGCGGGAGCTCGGTCCGTCGGGGTTGACTGCGTGCCACGGGTCGGTACGGTGGCAGCACCGACCTACCTGAATCGCAGGGGAGTCACCGCGCCGATGCGCGCGTCCCGGCGAAAGAGGTCACCAATGACTCCCCACCAACGACCGCACGTGCTCTGGGACATGGTCGATGGACCGATGCCTCGTGGCATTCTCGGTCTGGGAGATCCCGACATCCATCTGATCGACGGTCGGTGGACGATGTTCCTCGGCGGGTTCTCCACCGGATTCCGGAACCGGCTGCTGCGCGCCACGCTCGCTGATGATGGTGATCTCGCCACCGGACCGTGGCACTTCGACCTCGACCGGCGTGGACGGGCCGCACCTCTGGTGTCCGATCCACCGCGCGGATCGTGGGACGCGGCCGGCATGCACACCCCCAGCTACGTACCAGCGGTTGCTGATCATGGTCCGCGGATCTACTACACCGGCCGGGCGACGACCCGGCAGTTCGGGCCGCGAAGCCGCTATTCGATCGGGGTCCTCGAACACCGCGACGGCCGCTGGCATCGTCGGGACACCCCGCTTGTCGAAGGCACCCGATCCCGAGCGAGTGTTCTGGAACCGTTCGCCCTGCGCACCGAGGGTCGCTATCGCATGTGGTTCCAGGCCAACCCCAACGAGGTCGGACCGGGCGAGCAACCCGACTACGAGCTGCGCTGCAGCGACAGCATGGACGGCATCACCGATTGGTCGGACCCGGTCACCTTCGCCGACCCATCGGAAGGGTTCTTCGACAACGCCCTTGCCCCGATACGTGGCGTCGACGGTCGGGAGAGTTGGGTCATGGTGCTGGCCCGTGGATCGAACCTGCACCGTACGCCCGACTTCCCGGCCCAGGGGCTGTGGTGGATGACCGCGCCGACGCCCAGCGCGGACCGTGCGGACTGGTCGACTCCCCGCCGCCTGCTGGACACCGACCACCCCGGCACGCCGGCCTGGCTGGGAGCTGGCACGTACGGTCCGTCGATCACGTTCGCCGAGCCGGACTCGGCCAGGGCGACCCTGCACTTCTCGGCGACCAGGGCTGCACCCGCTTGGCCGCGACTGGCTGTCGAGCGACTCCTCGCCGGGCGGCGCCCACCCGTACCCTCACCCTTCCAGTTGTCCACCGGCAGCCTGGTGATCGACTTCGACGACGTCTGAGTGTGCCCGGCCGCATCCGGTCGGGTGCTGGCCTGCGGCACGGTTTGGTCTGGTTGTGTGCCTGCGGCTCGGTTTGGTCTGGTTGTGTGCCTGCG
>JAKDKP010000320.1 GCA_030453285.1 Propionibacteriales bacterium | reverse complement strand
GACGGTTCAGGGTCGAGGGCACATTGCGCACGAGGTTCATGTCCAGCCGGCCTTGGCCTTCCACGAATGCAACGGCCACAACGGCGACGAGGGTGGCCACGGACACCGCGACGCAAAAGACGATCAGTCCACGGAAAAGCCCGTCCTTCACCTTCGGGATCCGGCTGCCCTCGCCCAGACCGCGTGCGGTCGCCGCGCCGGACGCCGCGACCGCGCCTGAATATCGCGCCATTATTCGTAGGCCTCTCGGAATCGACGCACCAGTCTGGCGCTGAAGTAGTTCATGGTGAAAGTGATCAGGAAGAGCAGGGAACCCACGGCAAATACGGTGTAGTAGATCGTCGTGCCCGTGGCGATGTCACCGGTCGAGGTTCGAGCGATGAAGGCTGTCATCGGCAGCGCCTCCTCGTTGGGCCAGAGGCCCAGGCGTGCCGTCGCGCCCGCGGCCATGAGGACGACCATCGTCTCTCCGACCGCTCGAGAGACGCCGAGGACGAAGGAGGCGATGATGCCCGACAGGGCTGCGGGAACGACGACCTCAGTCGCCACCTGCCGCCGTGTACTGCCGAGCCCGTAGGCGGCTTCTCGCAACCCTCGGGGGACGGCGGCCATGGCATCTTGGCTGATCGACGCCACCGTCGGGATGATCATGATGCCGAGCACCAGACCAGCCGCACCCACCGAGAAGATCCCTGGGGCCTCTCCCAGCTTCCCCGGGAGGAAGGTGGGCCACCACTCCCGGATCAGGGGCGTGACGAAGACGAAGGCGAAGAATCCGTACGCCACGGTCGGTACTCCCTCGAGCACCTCGAGGAGCGGTTTGAGGATGCGCCGAGTCCGCGGCTTGGCGTACTCGTTGAGGAAGATGGCCGCGCCCAGTCCAGCAGGGAGAGCGACGATGCACGAGTACAGCACCACCGCCGCCGTCCCTGCGACCAGCCGCGACACGCCGAACAGGTCCTGCCGCGGGGCCCAGTCATCCGTCGAGAAGAACTGACCGGGACTCACCGCCCGAAAGAATTCCACCGCTGGCCCTACGAGGGAGACCACGATACCGACGGTGACGAGCACGGACAGTGCGCCGCAGAGGAATAGCCACGCAACGACGGCCTTCTCGCCCCAGCGCGAACTGGTCGCCTCCAAGGAGACGTTGTCGCCCCCCTTCCGCGCTGGGGCAACTGTCGACGTCACACTCATGATCCCTCGATGCTCGTCATGAACTGGGTGACGCCAGATGCGCAGAGCGTCACTTGAGCGAGTCGACCAGCGCGGTCGACTCCTTAGCCTGCTCCTCGGTCAGCGGGATGAACCCGGCGGCCTCGGCGACCTCATCGTTCTTCTCGATGTAGAACTTGAGGAACTCGCCCACCTCGGGCTTCTCGAGAGACTTTTGCGACGGGTACACGAACAACTGCCGACCAAGCGGGTTGTAGGTGGAGTTCTGGACAGTCTTCTCGGACGGGGCGACACACTCGCCCTTGTCGTTCTCGACCTTGATCGCCTTGACCTTGTCGCCAGCCTCCTGGACGAAGGACAGCGGCACGAAGGCCATGGCGTTCTTGTTGCCGGACACACCCGTGATGGCGGCGTTGTCGTCCTCACCGATGTCGCTGTAGTCGCTGCGGATGACGCCTTCCTCACCGTTGATGGCCTCGGTGAAGTAGTCGAAGGTGCCGGAGTCGCTGCCCGGCCCGTACAGCTTGAAGGCGTCGGCAGGGAACTTGGCATCGACGTCCTTCCAGGTCTTGGTCGTGGCCTTCGGCTCCCACATGGCCTTCAGCTCGTCGACGGTGAGGCACTCAGCCCAGGTGTTGTCCGGGTGGACGATGACCGCGAGGCCGTCGTTGGCAACGTTGATCTGCTCGTACGTGACGCCACCCTCCTTGCAGAGCTTGACCT
Organism: Propionibacteriales bacterium; assembly: GCA_030453285.1. GTDB lineage: Bacteria > Actinomycetota > Actinomycetes > Propionibacteriales > Propionibacteriaceae > Carbonicoccus. The sequence goes on along the minus strand of JAKDKP010000320.1, from coordinate 2,250 downwards.
CTTCGTCCTTGATCTCTCGGGAGGCGTCGGAGATCTCGGTCTCACCCCGGCAGAACTTCTCAAATCCACCGCCGGTGCCGGACGTGCCTACGGTGACACTGACGTCGGGATGCTCCTGCATGAAGATCTCTGCGGCCGCTTCGCTCAGCGGCGCGACGGTGCTCGATCCATCGATGGAAATGGAGCCCGAAAGGCTCTCGCCGGAAGCGTCCGACGTGTCGCCATCGCCACAAGCGGCAAGCGAGGTGGCGAGGAAGAGTGCGGACCCGAGGCACAGGGCCTTGGTGGTACGAGGAATCACGGGTGGTTCCCTTCAGGGGATTCTTGGACGGGTCAATCGACCCGCAGAATCAATAGAAGAGCATCTATGTGTCTGTGGGATGAACTGGAGGGGACGCGCACATGACACATAGACAACTGACTATTTGTTGCCTGGACCGTCACTCAGGTCGACGGCCAGCCGGTGGCCGGCGCCCGGCCGTGCCACTCCGGACTGGGTTGACCTAGCCCTGCGCTGCACCCTGATCTACGGACAGCAAGGTGCCCAGAACTTCGAGTGCAGCGTGCTCGATCCAGTAATAGACATAGGTTCCTCGGCGTTCCGATCCAACGAGTCCGGCCTCTCGCAGCAACTTGAGGTGGTGCGAGATCGTCCCAGAGGACAGGTCGAAGGCCGGCGCAATCTCGCAGACGCACAGCTCCGGCTGGGCGGCGATCATCGAGGCCATTCGGAGTCTGACCGGGTCGCCAAGGGCCTTGAGGGCCGGCGCCAGGCGCACGGCATCCGCTTCCGTTACCGGCGTAGTCGCAAGACCACAGCAGGTGACTTCGCGCTCCTGAGGCGTGGACTCGAGGATGCTCATGAATCCATCTTGACACATATCAAATCAACAGTCAGCATGGAGGCTGCTTCGACAGTCATCGAACCAACAGGTCATCGTGCCGCTCGGCGGTACCACCGCACACTCCAAGGAGCCCCAATGCCTGAGACCACGACCGACTCCCCCGTCAGCAGCACATCTCCTCTGCCGGTCATCGTGATCGGCGCTGGACCTGTTGGGCTGGCAGCTGCCGCCCATCTGGTCGAACGCGGCCAGGACCCACTGGTGCTCGAGGCAGGCGACCATGTTGGTGATGCGATCAGGCGCTGGGGGCACACCCGACTGTTCTCCCCCTGGCGCTACAACATCGACGAGGCGGCCGCCCGCTTGCTCGAAACCAGCAGCGGTTGGGTGGCACCGGAACCCGAAGAACTGCCCACCGGCACAGAGCTGGTCCAGAGATACCTCCAGCCGCTAGCCGCAACCACGGCCCTCGCCGGCCGGATCCGGACCAGCTCTCGAGTCGTTGCGATCTCCCGGTTGGGGATGGACAAGACCCGGACGACGGACCGCGTTGACGCACCCTTCCTCGTCCGCATCCAGCACGCGGATCAGACCAGCGAAGATCTTCAGGCATCCGCAGTGATCGATGCGTCTGGCACGTGGAGTACCCCCAATCCCCTCGGTCGGGCCGGACTCGAAGCCCCCGGCGAAGCGGAAGCCCGCTCTGCAGACCACATCACCGAACCGCTGCCGGACGTCACCGGTCGGGATCGAGGTCGCTTCGCCGGCCGCCACGTGCTGGTGGTAGGCGCAGGACACTCCGCTGCCAACACACTGCTGGACCTGGGCGACCTTGCCCACACCGAACCAGGCACCCGGATCTCCTGGGCAATTCGTTCCGCCGATGCCACCAAGGTCTATGGCGGAGAGGACCGGGACGAACTAGCCGCACGCGGTGCGCTGGGCTCTCGACTCCGCCGTCTGGTCGAGTCCGGGGTCATCGAAGTGCACCCCTCCTGCACGATCGCTGGCTTCAGCCACTCAGATGACGGCCTCACCGTGCGGACATCCACCCCACACGGTGACCGAGACATGCACGTAGACGTACTGATCCCGGCTACCGGCTTCCGCCCCGACCTCGGACCACTCTCCGAGCTCCGCCTCGAACTGGACCCTGCTGTCGAGGCGCCGCTACAACTGGGGCCACTGATCGATCCCGAATTCCACTCCTGTGGCTCTGTCGCCCCCCATGGGGAGAGGCTCCTGGCTCACCCTGAACCGGGCTTCTACATCGTGGGCATGAAGAGCTACGGCCGAGCCCCGACGTTCCTGATGGCCACTGGCTACGAGCAGGTGCGCTCCATCGCCGCAGCTCTCGCAGGAGACCGCGCCGCTGCTGACGATGTGCAGCTGGACCTCCCAGAAA
>JAKDKP010000319.1 GCA_030453285.1 Propionibacteriales bacterium | reverse complement strand
GATCTTGGCGTTCTTGTTCTCGAAGCCAGCGTTCTTGGACTTGACCTTGGCGATGATGCTGAGGATCAGTCCGAGCCACCAAGTGCAAGGGATGATCGCCAGGATCATGCCGGCCTTGCCCATGCCGGCGCCGGGGTCGACACCCTGGGCGCCGCCGGGGGCAGCACCGTACGGGTTGGGGTTCGGGTCTTGCGGGCCGGGGGTGCCGGGCTGCTGATAGGACATGCGTGCCTCCATGTTGGTGCGCACCCAGGGCGCGCTGGCGTCGTACTGACAACGCGCTGATTGTAACCACGAGGTGGGTCAGCGCGCTTCCTTCGCGATGGGAGACGTGTCCCGACCGTGATCGGTTCCCCCAGTGGAGGATCAACTGCAGTTGTAGGTGGTGCCACCTTGTTGGTGCACGCCCGGGCCCAGTTCGGCGCACTTCTGGACGACCGCACTCAGGGTCACCCCCATCACGATGGCGCCGATGATCGTGATGACGGTGACGATGAGGCCCACCACGATCCCGACGGTGGCCAGCGTGTTCTGGTGCCCGGCCTTCTTGGACTTGCTGCGGGCGATGATCGAGATGATCAGTCCCACCGGCGAGAGGCATCCGAGGAAGGACAGGATCAACCCGATGATGCCCATCGTCTTGCCCGGGTCCTCGGCGCCGCCGACGGGCCCTGCGGTCGTCGGCGGCTGGTAGGCACTCATCTGTCTCCCTCAGTCCTGCATCACGGTTGTCGAGCCCCCATCGTGGCACAGTCACGGCGCCGCGGTGGAGGATTCTCTGGACTCCCCGGACCGGCGACTCGGCGGTAGGGTCGCTGCCATGAACGTGGTGTTCGTGGAGCCGTCCTTTCCCCACAACCAGCGTGAGTTCGTACGGGGGCTTGCGGCCGTCGGTGCCCGCGTCTTCGGGATCGGCGAGCGGCCGTACGAGTGGCTCGACGAGGAGCTCAAAGGATGGCTGACCGACTACGTGCAGATCGGCTCGGTGACCGACACCCCGGTCCTGCGGCAGGCCGTCGAACTCGTCCAGTCCCGAGTCTGGGTCGATCTGCTCGAGGCGACGATCGAATCCCACACCCTGCCGACCGCCGAGGTGCGCGAGGCATGTGGCATCCCGGGCACCTCTCGCCGTACGGCGTGGTTGTGCCGGGACAAGCCATCGATGAAGCAGACCCTGTCGGCCGCCGGCATCCCCACGGCGGCAACGGTCGCGGCCACCACGTCCGAGGAGATCACCGACTTCGTCGCCAGGATCGGCTATCCGGTGATCATCAAGCCCCGCTCGGGAGCCGGCGCCCAGGGCACCACCAAGATCAACAACGACACCGAGCTGGCGGCGGCGATCGCTGCGCTGGCCGATGACCAGGTGGCGGTCGAGGAGTTCGTCGACGGTCACGAAGGCTTCTACGACACCTTGTCGATCGACGGTACGGCGGCCCACGACTTCGTCTGTCACTACTACCCCAACGTGCTGGAGGCGATGCGGACGCGCTGGATCTCGCCCCAGTTCATCTCCACCAACGAGGTGGATGCCGTCGGCGCGTACGCCCAGGTCAAGGAGCTCGGCCACCGGGTGAACGAGGTGCTCGGCATCGGCACCTCGGCCACGCACCTGGAGTGGTTCATCGGTGATCGCGGCCTGCGGTTCTCCGAGGTCGGCTGCCGGCCGTCCGGAGTCGGTGCCTGGGACCTGTACGCGCACGGGAACGAGATGGACCCCTATCGTGCCTGGGCGCAGGCAGTCGTGCACGGCAGCAGTGATCAACTCACCTCCCGTCGCTTTGCCGCGGGCATGATCGCTCTGCGGCCGGGCAGTGACGGTGTGATCACGCGGTACGACGGGGTCGACGAGATCTGGGACCGGTACGGCGAATGGATCATCGACGACCACTTCCCGCCGCCGGGCACACCGACCCAGCCGGTCGAGGCCGGATACATGGCCAATGCGTGGATGCGGCTGAAGCATCCCAGTTACGAGACCATGCGCGCCATGCTCGATGACGTCGGTCGTAGCGTCACGGTGCACGCCGCGTGAACCCCCGGGTTCGGCTGCTCGGCCCCCAGCGCGATCCGGTGGGCGCGCGTACGGCCGTCGCCGAGCTGATCCCCGACGGACCGATCGCCACCATCAACGCGGGTTGGCGTGAGCGCGAGGACGAGATCACCGAACTCAATGACGTGCTCGGTGGGCGGATGCACAACCTCGAGGTGTATCGGCGTTGGCGCGAGATGCGCTCGGCCGACCCCGCCTTCGACGCGGCCGAGGTGCGGCTGCGCCACGTGCTCGGGGAGGCGCAGGCGGTCTATCAGTTGCGCCTACGACCCGCCCTGGACACGATCACCGCCCTGGGCCGCCGAGATGAGGTGGCACGCGTGCAACAGGCAGCCCTCGATGATGCGAACCGAGTCGTCCAGGAGCTCGACGCCTGGCAGCTGCGCGTGGTCGGCGCCGCCCGGCAGGAGTTCTACGACCGGACCGACCTCGGGGTGCGCGCCGAAGTCGTACGGCATCGGCACGAGGTGGCGGCCATGATCAACAACTGTGCCGGGTTCGTGATCAGCGGTGGGCACGTCGGGGTGCTGCTGCACTGCCTGCACGTGTTCAATCTGCGCCCGCTGCTGCGTGGGCCGGTGATCACCTGGTCGGCCGGCGCGATGGCGCTGTCGGAACGGGTGGTGCTGTTCGCGGATCGGTCTGCCCAGGGAGGCACGCCGGCGCAGGTCTACGCCGAAGGGTTGGGTGTGCACACCGGTCTGGTCTGCTTCCCGCACGCCGATCATCGCCTTTCCAGCGACCCGACGCAGTTGGCCAGGCTGGCGCGTCGATTTGCTCCGGCCCGGTGCGTCCTGCTCGATGCCGGTACCTCGATCGACATCCCTGCCGGTGCGGCCGCCGCCGAGCTGCCGCCGAACGTACGGGTGCTGGATCCCGACTCCGGAGTCGATCATGGTTGACTGCCGGCCGGGCCGGCGCAACAAGCTGGCGATCGCCCGGCTGCTGGCCCGCTCCGACCTCGGCCCGGAGGCGATCGACCGGTTCCTCGCCCGGCACGAGTTCCCGATGGCCGAGGGTGCCCACCGCACCTTCGTGGCCCTGGCCGAAGACGTCGAGGGGATCTGGTTGCGACACCGGATCCAGGGTCTGCCGGAGGATCTGGCGATGCATGCGGTCGAGGGCACGCCACTGTGGTGGGTCACGATCGAGATCCCCGGCGACTCCCGGATGGAGTACCAGTTCGAGACCCGGCGGAACGGGGAGTGGCAACGGTTCAACGACCCGCGCAACCCACGGATCGCGCGCAGCCCGGTCGGAGACTCCTCGGTCTGCTGGGGACCGGGCTACGCGCCGCCGGACTGGGCCTTCACCGACCCCGAGGCACGGGTGGGAACGCTGGTGGAGCACCAGATCCCGAGCCGCGCCCAACGCCGTACGAACCAGGTCACGGTGTATCTGCCGGCGCGATACCGGCCGACCACACGCTATCCGCTGCTGATCGTGCACGACGGCGGCGACTACCTCGAGTTCGCCGGCATGAAGACGGTGCTGGACAACCTGATCCACCGGCTCGACATGGCCGAGGTGATCGTCGCGTTCACCCGTCCCGGCGACCGGCTCGTCGAATACCCCAACAACGCCGCACACGCTCGGTGGATCACCCAGGAACTCGTGCCGTACCTGAACGCGGAGTATCCAGTGATCGACGAGGCATCGGCACGCTGCCTGATGGGGTCGAGTTTTGGGGCGATCGCCGCATTCTCGGTGGCGCACCGGAATCCGGAACTGTTCGGGTCGCTGCTGCTGCAGTCGGGCTCCTTCGTGTTCACCGACATCGCTTTTGATCATGGTGGCGGCCCGGCCTTCGATCCGGTGGTGAAGTTCGTCAACCGCTATCGGCTCCGGCCGCGCCCGGTGGTCGACAGGATGTTCGTCAGTTGCGGCATCTATGAACCGTTGATCGTGCAGAACCGTTCCATGCTGGAGGTGTGGCGGGAGACGGGCATGGAGGTGCAGTACGTGGAGTCCCGAGACGGTCACAACTGGGAGTCGTGGCGCGATCGCCTGCGTGACGGTCTGTCGTGGATCTTTCCCGGTGATCAACTCTTCTTCTACGAGTAGGCGTCACAAGCGGGACGACTGTGGTCCGCTTGGGCCAGGCCAT
>JAKDKP010000318.1 GCA_030453285.1 Propionibacteriales bacterium | reverse complement strand
TGGGCGTGGGTGTGGACGTCCGGGTCCAGGAACACGTTGAACGGCACGCCGGGTTCGCTGTGGATGGTGTCGTCGTCGGTGACGACGAGCTTGTCGAAGAAGGCTTGGTTGGCGATCCGGCGTAGTGAGTCGTCGATGCTCATGTAGATGGCGTGCATGTCGCCCGCGAGCGCGAGGCAGTCGTCCAGGTGTGCTTTGGCCTGCTCGTACTCGATGTCTCCGGCGTTGATCTGCGCGTCGAGGAACGCGAGCCGTCGGGCGATGCGGTCCTGCTCTGTGGCGAGGAGGTCGAGGGGGACGGCGCCGGCGTAGTGGGCCTGCACGAGCTTGGTCCGTTCATCACGGAGAGCGTCACGTTCGGCCTTGTACCCCTGAGCTTCGTGTTTGGCGACCTGGTGGAGACGGTCGAACTCGCTGGTGACCAGGTGGCGCAGCGCGGCCAGGATGTGTCCGGGTATTTGCACGCGCCGGTAAAGGTCCTCGACGGCGGCCTCGATGTCGGGCACGAACATGGACTTGCGTTCGCAGTTGGTGCGCTTGGCGTGCCGGCCGGTGCACATGAAGTACGGGTAGATCACGGCGGCTCTTGGCGTTGGTCAACGTCAAGCGTGATCCGCACTGCCCGCAGTACAGGCTGCCTTTGAGGTAGTGGTCGTGGCTCTGGGTCTTCTCTCCGGAGGTCTGGTGGGCGGTGAGCACGGCCTGGACGCGGTACCAGACCTCGGGGGCGACGAGAGGTTCGTGCAGGCCGTCGTAGCTGGCGCCGCGGAAGCGGACGCTGCCCTTGTAGTAGGGGTTGGTGAGCATCTTGTGGATCGTGGACAACACTGGCGGCCTTGAGGGCCGCTTCGGGGTCGGGACGGTGGTCAGTCCACGGTCGATGAGTTCTTCGCGCAGGCTGATGGTGGAGTGGTTGCCGGTGGCGTACGCCTCGAACGCCCCCTTGACCAGCGGTGCCGGTCGGGGTCGAGTTCGACGGTGCGGACCTCGCGGCCGAGTTCGTCGCGTCGGGTGACGTTGAGATAGACCATCGGGGCCTTGCCGTTGGTGCCGCCATTGAGTGCTTTCTGGTTCATGCCCTTGGAGACCTCGCTGGCGAGGTTGCGGGAGTAGAACTCCGCGATAGTGGACATGATGCCGTGCAGCAGCATCCCCGACGGGGTCTCGTCGATGTTCTCGGTCGCGGAGACGAGCATGACCCCGGCCTCTTTGAGGGCGAGGTGGATGGTCACGTCGTCGGCGCGGTTGCGGGCGAGCCGGTCGACCTTGTGGACGATGCAGTAGGCGACCTGGTGGGTCTTGACGTACTCGATCATCCGCATCAGCTCGGGCCGATCGGCCTTGCGGGCCGACTGCTTCGGCGACCGCGGTGTGCTCGCCCTTCGGGTCACCGGGGACGTAGACGCGACGCCCGAACGGCAACGAGCGGGTGTAGAGGCTCTTGGCGAGGGAGGACTTGCCGGAGCCGACGATCTCGGCCAGGACGATGTTGGGTGCCGTGATGATCCCGCGGGCCTAGAGCACCCACGGACCTGACGACGATCACCTTCACGCAGTCATACGCCACCGGACCGACCGGTGAATGGACCGTCCGCGTCCGTGCCAGGATCGGTGCGAAGCCGAGTTGTTCCTCCGTGCCAGCGCGTTCCGGTACGAGGGACATGAGGGGGTGTCATCGGGTGCGCTGGCCTGGCCCCGGCCGGCGGGCGCGGGTAGGGGTCAGCGTCAACTCAGGCTCCGGCGGGCTGCTTCGTGCGCGGGGTCTTGATGAACAGCGACAGCACCGCGGCGGCGAGCACGGTGACGATGGCGACGGTGAACACCGTGTCGAGCGCGTTCAGGAACGTCAGATGCGCCGCCTGGATGACCTCACCGGCGAGAGGGTCGCCGAGTTGTTCGCGGAGCTGTTCTTGGGCGCCGGCGGGGAACCCCAGCGCGATGCTCTCGTGCAGACCGCCGTCACCGCCGAGGTCCGCGGCGAGATCGGCGGGTGCGTTGGTCGCGCGGACGGCGTGGGCGAAGGTCTGGGCGACGATGGAAGAAATGATGCTGCCAAAGACGGCGATGCCGAGGGTGCCGCCGAGCTGTTGGGTGGCCTGCTGGATGCCGGAGGCGACACCGGACTGTGCTTCGGGGGCGCTGCCGACGACGAGGTTGATGGCCGGGACCAGTAGGAACCCGGCACCGGCGCCGGTGGACACGCCAGAGCCCAAGAGCAGGGCGTACACGCCGGGCTGTGTCTGCATCGACGTCGCGAGCATCGCCAGCGGCGACAGGGGGTTGCTCATGTGCCTTCTCCCAGATGGTTGCTTACAAACCGCTGCGCACCCTGGGGTAGAGACCACCAATGCCCGCCGAACCCGAACGATTCGCGCTCCGCGCTGGTGAACACCTGCGTCATTGCCTCGGCGATCTTGCGTTCATCGGAGGCGGGGAACATCGTCGCGCGCGCGTCCGCGTCGGTGGCGACGACCTCGAACGCTGGATCGGCCCTGTCTTGGTTCATCGCGGATGCGGCCGGATACGCGCTCCCGTGATGCTGGCCTTCGGCGCCCACGATCAGGCAATACAGGATGTCGAACTGGCAGAGTGAGTTGAAGAGCGCATCGTCCTGCGCGAGGTCTCCGGGGTCGGGCACCGCGCTGTCGGGGACATCAGGACGCATTGCCGGTTGCTCGCTCATCAGTACACGCGCGGCAGAGATCATCATCCCGCCCTTGCCCTTCGGAAAGAGATCCGCCCGGCTCGCGTCGACCTGTCCATGTCTGATCCAGGACGAGTAGACGTACACGTCACCGCTGGGTGGATACGGACGAAGCGCGAGGTCGTGAACGATGGCCCACTGTCGAAGGCGGACAGCAAGGCTGCCAAGGACGTACACGCGCGTGATGATGTCGAGTCGCGCTGCGGCGTCTCCGTGACCGAGCTTGGCGTAGGCGTCGAAGAAGCTATCGATGGCCTTCTCGGCAACGGCGCGGCGCTCGAAGTACATCGCGTGAGCCGCGAGGATAGTGATCTTGTCCAGAGCCGCCCGGCGCTCATCGGGGTTGCTGACGAGTGCGGCGGCCTGTCCGAGAAGCTGTCGCAGGCGGATGTCGCTGTCGGCTTCCAAGTGCGACACCACCGCCTCGCCGAAGGCGTCGTCCGCCATCTCAACGGACAGCGGGACGAGGGCAGGCCCAGGGCCGCCGGCCCGCATGGCAGCAGCTAGGTCAGCGATCAGCGAGTCGACCTGTGCGCGGGCTTCCTCGCGGAGTCGTTGGTCGCGGAGGCTCAGCAGATCGTTCCAATGGGCGTGGCGAAGTGGAGTGTTCTTGGCACCTTCGCGAACCAGAACGTCTCCCTCACGGAACACCACGACTTGCTTGCTGTTCTGCCCTTCGAACTGGCCCAGCTTGCTCATCGGCACCGGAAGCCCGTCCCGATGATGAGGGAAATAGATCAGGACGACCTCGTGTCCATCGACCTCGTGAACCTGCGAGATCGCATGGACCTCGCCGTCGATGTACTTCCTGATCGTGTCGCCCAACCGGGCGCCGTCGAAGCGAGCGCGATCGGCGATGGTGCCGGTGGGTAGAGCCAGGGCTCCGTCGTCACTGACACCGACCAGGATGTAACCACCGGGTGGCCTGTTGCTCATCGAGACCGCATCCTTGACGAAGTTCAATTCGTCCAGCTTGGTCGCTAAGTCCAGTTCTGCCTTGAATTCCAAGTGCGTCTGCTCGGGCGACTGGAGCAGCTCAACCAGCTTCTCCCGGTCAGTACGTCCGTCAACGACGATCACGCTCGATCACCGCACCCGTCAACGTGACTGACAGCTGGGCGTCGAAGCCCGTGTCGGTGCGATCGACTACCGGACTCTACGTCTGAAAGGGGCTTGGATTCAGCACGCGTCAAGCCAACTGGAAACCGCCGCATACCTCTCCCTCCGTCAGCTTCGCTTGTCCTCGCACCTCCTGTGCGAACGCCCAGCGATCATGGTCCAACTCTACGAGACAGGAGGGACAGAACCCGCGTCATCACGGTGCCTCGCGCGACTACGGCGCCGTCGCCGGAACCAGCAGCACGACGGCGCGGGTCCGCCAACAGCGAGCTGTCCCCGGCGCCCTCTAGGTGTACCCGGCCAGGACGTTGGTAGCGGCGAGGCGGGTTGAACGAGGGAG
>JAKDKP010000317.1 GCA_030453285.1 Propionibacteriales bacterium | reverse complement strand
CCAACCTGCGGGCCCTGGACCAGTACGCGCCAAGCATCGAGCGGATCCACACCTGGAACGCCGAGGAGAACGATCACATGCTTGCCATCAACGTCGCCCTCGGCTTCGAGCCCTCCGGCGTCGAGGGCGCCTGGCAGCTCAAGCTGTGACGGCACAGAACCTGTTCCACGCAGTGCCGGCGGACCAGCAAGGGCACCTGTTGCGTCCGTTGTCCGCCTGGCGTGACCTTGAGCCTGACCGGTACGCGCGTGCGCTCAGCAAATATGGCGACCACTCCGAACGCCGCGGCATCCCTCACCAACGGGTACACCTGCTCGACTGCGCCCGTGAAGACGTGCTCAACCTCACACCCCTGGACCCCCGATGGTGCACCGCGCCTGGCTGGACCTCGACGTCGAACTCCCGAGTCAGTGTTGGTACCAGATTCCGGCGGAGCTGGTCCACGACGCCGTCACGTACTCCCCACCCGAGGAGGGTGTCGGCGATACGGCCGACCCTGCCCAGGTTGCGCTGTTCGATCCGCGTACGGGATTCGCGCTCGACGCGGTACCGGTCGACACCTTGGCGCACTATCGACGGCTGGCCACTCGTGGTCTGCGTGGGGCCTGGTTCGCCGGTGTGCCGCACGTGCTGATGCGTGGCTCAATCGACACCACGGAGCTCACAACGATCGATTGGGCGGGCTGACGAGGCGATTCACCGCCCGGGCAGGCTGCGCTCGTACCTATCACAGGGCTGGTCGGCGCCGGCCCGGGCCACCAAGGTGAACCCGGCACGCAACGCAACTGCCGCCGAGGCGGTGTTGTCGGGGTCGGTCTGGATCATCGCCTCCCGTGCCGACGTGTGGTCGACCAGGAACCGCATGGCCAGATGTACGGCACGGGTCGCCAGGCCTTTGCCGCGCCACGGCTGATGGAGGCCGTAGGCGATGTTCGCCTGACCATCACGCGTGAAATCCATGGCGAGTTGGACATCGAGGGTTCCGATCAGGACACGATCGGCACCGTGGCGGATCCCGAAATTGGAAATCGGGCCGCCATCCCGCCATTGCGCTTCCGCCTTCTGCAGAGAGGCACCCACCGTTTCGGCCGTGGAGATGCCGTCGGAGTACCAGCGCTGGATCTGCTCATCCTCCCCCGCCAGAACCGCCACGCCGTCCTCGGACCGGAGGGGAGTCAGGGCAAGATCCCCGTCCGAGATCACTAGCTCGGTCCAGGCGTCGTCGCTGATGTTCATCCGCCCATCCTCGAGACGGCCATTCTCAACGTCAACCCGAATACGCTCCGAACGCCGGCGGCGTTGTCCCCTCCGCCGAGTGGTCCATCGGAGCCCATCCGGGCGGCCTCCGCTGTGCTCCCAGTGTCCACTCGACGTACGTGCGATGAGGAACGAAACTGTCCTCTTGTCGGGTGATGATCTCCACGTACTGATCCTCACCACCGAAGGAGACCCCATGCCCACAGCACTTGCCGTGATCGACCTCCAGCGCCAAGTCATCGCCGATGCCCATGACCGCGGCGGAGTCGTGGCGCGCACCGCCGCACTCGTCGAGCGTGCCCGGACCGAACAGGTGCCCGTGATCTGGGTGCAGCACAACGCCGCCCACCTGGTGCGCGACTCCGACGGCTGGCAGCTCGCCAACGGGCTCTCCCCCGCCGCCGACGAACCCGTGGTGCACAAGCAGTACTCAGACGCGTTCGCCGAGACCGACCTCGCCGATGCCCTCGCCAAGACCGACACCGACCGCTTGGTGATCGCCGGCGCGGCCAGTGAGCAGTGTGTACGGGCCACCCTGCACTCGGCGGTGATCAAGGGCTACGACGTGGTGCTGGTCAGCGACGCACACACCACCCAGGATCTGGTCTTCGACGGCCATGACCTGCCCGCGACACAGTTGATCGACGTCATCAACGCGATCGCGCAGTACGGCCTGGTGTGGCCGGGCGCCTCCGGCTCGACCGCCACGGCGGCGACGGTTGACCTCACTACTTGACACGGGCGGAGTTGACACGGGCGGAGTTGACACGGGCGGAGTTGACACCGGCGGAGCCGAACCGACCTCGTCAGAGCGCCCTGTGGATGACCTGCCCACACTGGCCCCGCGGGCCCGTACCATTTCTCCAATGAGCCCATCTGATCGAGTCGACTTCCCGACCTCGTCGGGCGGTCTCGATGGGCGCGGTCGTGGCGCGCTCTCCCCCGCCCGGGCCGTGCCGTTCGCCCCGGGAGTCTCGTCGTGAGCGAGAATATGGGAATCATGGAGAAGATCGGCCGGTACCGCCTGACCCGACGCCTCGGCGCCGGCTCCTTTGCGACGGTCTGGCAGGGACACGACGACGATCTCGACGTCGATGTCGCGGTCAAGGTGCTGGCCGACAACTGGTCCGACAACGCCGACGTCCGGGACCGGTTCCTCGCCGAGGCGCGGATCATGCGCAGGGTCCGTGACGACCGGATCGTCCGGGTGTACGACATCGGCGCCCTGCCCGACGGTCGTCCGTACTTCGTGATGGACTACGCCGACGGCGGCTCGCTGGATGACCTACGACGCAAGGGAATCCCACCGAAGCAGGCCCTGCTGTTGTGTGCCGAGGCGAGTCGCGCCCTGCACGAACTGCATGCCAATGAGGTGATCCACCGCGACATGACGCCGGGCAACATCCTGCTGCACCGGACCCGCGACGGCGGGGTGAAGGTGCTGATCGCCGACCTCGGCGTGGCCAAGTCGATGGTCGAGATGGTCGGCGCGACGATGACCGCGGGCACTCCGGCCTACATGGCGCGCGAGCAGGCCACCGGTGTCGGTGTGCTCGATCATCGGGCCGACATCTACTCCCTGGCCGGCGTGACGTACGCGATGCTGACCGGCCGCCCACCCTTTCCCGTCCGTACGCTGGCCGAGCTCCTGGCCCGGGACCCGCACGAGATGCCTGCCCCGATTGCCCAGCGGGTCGGCGCCCCGCCGCTACTGGATGCGGTGCTCGAGGCATCCTTGTCCCCGCAGCCCGGCCGTCGCCCCCGCTCGGCGCTGGAGTTCGCCGAGGTACTGGAGCAATGCGCGGCCGGCATGACCGATGCTCTGGCCACCTTCGGCGGCACGGCCCCGAACTTCGGCGCACCAACCGGACACACCCCGGGCGGCACCCCGAGCAGCGTGATCAACTCCGGCGGGAACCAGGTGCAAGCTGGCGTGCCGCACAGCGTGATCAGTTCCTGGCCGCCCCGGTCGAGCCAGCCCGGCCAGACCGACCCCGGCCGGGCCGTCCCTGCCCAAGGATTCACCGGCCCGCCCCAGATCGGCTTCCCCCAGAACCAGATGTCGTTGCCACACAGCGAATCGCACCTCCAGGAGCGCGGATTCCCGCCTCCGCAACCGTTGAGCGGCCACGACGAGCAGCCCGACGCCACGCGCTCGGTGCTCTTCTGGGTGCTGGTGCTCGTCGCAGCGATCGCCCTGTTCACCATCGCCCTGTTGGTCACCATCAAGGCGCTGAGCTGACGCCGCCGCCTCGGTTGGCAGACCTAACGGTGGTCGTCGACCTCAGACATGGGTACGGGATTTCCGGAATGTCGTGAGACACCCCGCCACAATCAAGGCCAGCGACAGCGGCAGGAGCCAGAGCCAATACCCGGACAGCAGCGCGAGACCCGCCACTGCGACGCCTGCCCCAATTCTCAGCCAGCGTGCCCACAGTGCGGTCTGAGCCAGCAATGATGCGAACGCCGCCGCTGCCGCCAGCAAGCCAACAATCCACCATGGAGACGCGAGTTGCACGACACCGCCCTGCGTCAGGAGTGAGAAGACGTTGGCCAAGGTCAGCACCGCCAGCAGCAGGCCACTCGCCAACGCCAGAATCGCTGGCAGCGCAGGGAGTCTGCGAAGCCCTCGGTCGGTATCATACTGATTACGCATAGCCATATTCGCGAGCAAACGACAACAAACTACTACAGTCACCACTCTTTTTTTGGACCCAGTACATTTGAGACCCACCGTTCACATTTCCACGGATCTCGTTCGGCTTGTAGCTTGTGTCTGTAACAGCTAGTGGATTACAAAATAGTCTATTCTGGAAAGAGGAATTACTTCGCGTGATGGCATATACCGAATTTCTACTACTAGTCACATTGGAAGCAGTTCGCGACCAACCACTACCAATGAACCAAGTAA
>JAKDKP010000316.1 GCA_030453285.1 Propionibacteriales bacterium | reverse complement strand
GCGCTCGATCAGGACCTTGATCAACTCGATCATCTCCGGGATGTGCCCGGTCGCCCGAGGTTCGTACGTGGGCGGCAGGCACCCCAGCGCGGCGTACGCCTCGTGCAACTCGCGTTCGAACCGGTAGGCGTGCGCCCACCACGGCACGCCCGCCTCGGCGGACTTGGCGAGGATCTTGTCGTCGATGTCGGTCACGTTGGCGATCACGGTGACCTCGTGGCCCGTGTGGGTCAGCCAGCGACGCAGCACGTCGAAGACGACTTCCTTGCGGATGTGTCCCAGGTGCGGGGCGGCCTGCACGGTGAGTCCGCAGTGGTAGATGGAGACCTTCCCGGGCACAACGGGGTCGAGGGCCCGTACCTGACGGGTGTGCGAGTCGTAGAGCTGGAAGGTCACCGGCCGATGATATCGACAACCCAGCGATTCGCCCCGATCGAAGGGCTCATTGGTGCAGGCTCATTGGTGCAGGGGTGCCCCGACCACCTGACCGGCGTACGAGAGGCCGCCGCCGAAGGCGAACAACAGGATCGGGGCGCCGGGCGGCAGCGGGCTGGTGCTGAGCAATTTGGACAGGGCCAGCGGGATCGAGGCGGCTGAGGTGTTGCCGGACTCGGTGACGTCGGTCGCGACCACGGCCTGCTCGGCGCCGATCTTGGCGGCCAGTGGGGTGATGATGCGCAGGTTGGCCTGGTGCAGCACGATCGCGGCGAGTTCGCTCGGTTCGATGCCGGCGCGTTCGACGACCGTACGGGCGATCTCGGGCAACTCGAAGGTGGTCCACCGGAACACCGCCTTGCCGTCCTGGGTGAACTTGTTGTCGTGTTCGTCGGGGCTGATCCGGACCGCGCTGCCCATCTCGGGGATCGAGCCCCACAACACCGGCGAGACCTCGGACTGCTCATCGGCGGTCGAGTCGATGGCCGACAGCACGAAGGCGCCGGCGCCGTCGGCGGTCAGCACACAGGTGGACCGGTCGGTGAAGTCGGTGAAGTCGGTCAGCTTCTCGGTGCCGATCACGAGTGCGTTGGTCGCCGACCCGACCGCGATCGCCTGCTGGGCCAGGGCCACCGCATGCGGAAAACCGGAGCAGGCCACGTTGACGTCGATCGCGGCGTGTCCGCTGATGCCGAGCGCCAAGGAGATCTGCGATGCGGTGTTGGGGGATCGGTCCTGCGCCGTGCAGGTCGCCACGATCACCAGGTCGATGTCGTCGGCGTTCAGCCGGGACTTCGTCACGGCCATCCGGGCCGCCTCGACACCCATGCTCACCACGGTCTCGTCCGGCCCGGCCCAGCGACGCTCGGCGATGCCGACCCGACGCTGGATCCATTCGTCGTTGGTGTCGACCATCGTCTCCAATTCGGAGTTGGGCACGACGCGGGCAGGCTGGTGGTGGCCGACGGCCAGCAGGCGAGTTCCGATCACGGTCACCCAGTATGCGCCATCTGGACCGCTGCGGGGCGACGGGCTCACGTCGTAGCGAGTCCCAGGCTCTCGCGCAGCTCGTCTGTGGTCACGGTCTCGTCCGGGTCGAGCCGATCACGGGCCATGGCCGAGGAGTCTTCGGTGTCCTCCGCTCCATCAGTCGCCCACGGCCTCGATGCCGCGCTTGACGATCAACGGGTCGGGGTGGCCGACGATCTCGGTGTTCTTGCCCTCGTACGCGATGGTGGAGAGGAAGTGCCGCATCGCGTTGATCCGGGCCCGCTTCTTGTCGTTGCTCTTGACCGTTGTCCAGGGGGCGATGTCGGTGTCGGTGCGCAGGAACATCTGCTCCTTGGCTTGCGTGTACTCGTCCCACTTGTCCAGCGACTCCAGGTCGATCGGCGACAGCTTCCACTGCCGAACCGGGTCGACCTGGCGGATGATGAAGCGGGTCCGCTGCTCGGAACGGGTGACCGAGAACCAGAACTTCGTCAGCGTGATGCCGCTCTCGACCAGCATCTGTTCGAACAGCGGCACCTGGGCCATGAACTGGGCGTACTGATCGTCGTCGGCAAAATCCATCACGCGTTCAACGCCGGCCCGGTTGTACCAGGAGCGGTCGAACAACACCGTCTCCCCGGCGGTCGGCAGATGCTGGACGTAGCGCTGGAAGAACCACTGGTTCTGCTCGCGGTCGCTGGGCTTGGTCAGGGCCACCGTACGGGCGTATCGCGGGTTGAGGTGTTCCATGAACCGTTTGATCGTGCCGCCCTTGCCGGCGGCGTCTCGTCCTTCGAAGATCAACACGTGCTTGCTGCCGGTCTCGACCGACCAGCTCTGGAACTTGAGCAGCTCGACCTGCAGCAGGTACTTCAGCTCGTCGTACTCGTCGCGGTCCATCCGTTCCTCGTACGGATAGTTCTCCCGCCAGGTGTCGACGGCCCGCCCGGAACGGTCGATCAGCACCGGATCGTCGTCGTTGTCGTCGGCGACGGTGTAGCCGGTGGTCTCCAGGCGATCGATGTATTCACGGATGTTCTCCAGCATGCCTCTCACGATACGAGCCGTGGTTGAACAGAACGTTTCCTCCCACACCTGTTCGGCCCGCCCGGGCCGGGCGGAGGCGGGGGAGCACAATGACCGGCATGACACCTCTGCTCCAGGCCGCCCTCGGTGGCGCCGCCGGCGGTTTGGCCCTGATGATCGGCTCGCTGGTGGCGTGGCACTGGAAGCTGCCCAAGAAGGTCGTGGCGGTGGTGATGGCGTTCGGCGCGGGCGTGCTGATCTCGGCCCTGGCGCTCGATCTGGTCGAGGAGGCCACCGGGCGTGGTGGAGTCGGATGGACCGCCGGTGGGTTCATTGCCGGCGCCGCCTTGTACGTGGTGGCGAACTGGCTGCTCGGGCGGGTGCCGCGCCGGGGCGCGCGATCCTCGGGGGAAGTGCCCTCGGATGGAGGCTCGTCGAGTGGCGGGTCCGGCGGCACCTCGATCGCCATCGGAGCCCTGATCGACGGCATTCCCGAATCGGTGGTGCTGGGAATCAGTGTACTGGCCGGCGGGCTGAGCCCGTCGATGATGGCGGCGGTGTTCATCTCCAACGTGCCCGAAGGTTTGTCCAGCACCGCCGACCTCAAGCAGGAGGGCCGCAGCGCGGGATATGTGTTGGGCGTCTGGGGAGCGATCGCGGCCGTGTGCACGCTGTCATCGGTCCTCGGCTACGCCCTGCTCACCGGCGCACCCGGCCCGTTGGTTGCGGTGATCAACGCCGTCGCCGCCGGTGGCATCCTGGCCATGCTGGCCGACACGATGATTCCCGAGGCGTACGAGGAACAGCACCTGCTGACCGGCTTCATCACTGCACTCGGCTTCCTGACCGCGTACGTGATCGGCCAGCTCGGCGGAGTCTGAAGGGAGGGCGTTGGCCGGTGGAACGAGGAGTGCGTGTCGAAACCTCGAACGGGGGCGATGATCAATCCGTCAGCCGTACGGTCAACGCTTCCGACGCAGGGCGGTCATCACCAAGGTGGACAACTCGGCATAGCACTGGGCGTCGGTCAGGCCGGTGGCGCGGGACACCTCACCGGACAGGATGCGGCGCATGGTGCTGGCAACCAGGTCACCGACGAAAGCGGCCGACACCGTACGGAAGGCCTTGGCGCGTACGCCATCGTTGATCAACTCGGCAACCCGGGCGGCGGCCCGATCGGTGTTCACCTGGTACAGCTCCCGAGTGGGTCCGAAGTCGGTCACGTCGGTCAGGAATTCCACACTGGCCGGTTGCAGAGCGGCGGCGATCGCATCGAGATAGCCGGTCAGGCGGGTGGCGGGGGTGCGCAATCGGGCCAAGGCGGCCTCGACCTGGGAGGTGGCTGCACGGAAGAACTCCCGTACCGACAAGGTGGCGAGCTGCTCCTTGCTGGTGGCCAGGGTGTACAGCGTGCGTTTGGAACACCGTAGACGTGCGGCGTAGTCGTCGACGGTGAGGTGGGCAAACCCCTCGGCCAGGACCAGCTCGACCAACTGTCGGCGCAGCTGATCTTGCCGTCCCGTAGGTCGCAGTCGTGCAAGAGTGGTCGTCATGGCGGTACCACCGTACACTCTCCAGTACCGTTGAATGGAGACCTGATCATGGAAAGACTATTGCCGACCGAAGAGGGCCACGAGCTCGTCGGGCTGGGCCGCGAGCTAGCCCAGCGTGACCTGGCCCCGCGTGCCGCCCCCGCGCAGGAGGCCGAGCAGTTCCCGCGA
>JAKDKP010000315.1 GCA_030453285.1 Propionibacteriales bacterium | reverse complement strand
ACTCAAAATCATCCCGTCCCCATACATACTTCAGAGATTGATGGCCTTACCCTTCTTGGCTGCCTCGAGCGCTGCCTGCGCAACTCTTACCGTTGCTAGCCCTTGCTCTAAGGTGACCAAGTCGATATCCTCCTGCCCTAGGACGGCATTTCGGAACTGCTGATGCTCCACCCTGAGAGGTTCCGGCTTGGCGATGGCAAACCGAGTGACATTCCCCTCGCTGACGCCTCGAAATTGGCTCACGCCATCCCACGTGGTCACGATGTTCCCGTTCTCATAGAAGGTGAGATCCGCAGTCAGCGTGTCAGCCACGAAGGTGCCCTTCTCCCCCGTGATTATCGTCGTGCGCTCTTTAAGGGGGGACAACCAGTTCACCAAGTGGCTGACGACCGTTCCCCCTGAGAGTAGCCCTGTTGCTGCGACCAAGTCCTCATGCGGACGGCCACTCCGATGTGTGATCTCGGCTGCAATCCTCGCGTAGGACTGTTGTGTGACCCACGCCGTCAGATCAATGTCGTGAGTCGCTAGGTCCATAACCACACCCACGTCAGCAATACGCCCGGGGAATGGTCCCTGGCGTCGTGTCACGACCTGGTACACCTCCCCCAAGTCACCGGCGGCAATGCGCGCACGGGCCGACTGCAGCGCTGGGTTATATCGCTCGATATGGCCGACACCACCGATCAGCCCCCGCCGGGCAAAGGCCTCAACCAATAGCTGAGCCTTTTCGACGGACTCGGCCAACGGCTTTTCGATGATTGCATGCACCCCAGCGTCGGCCAGCATCGTGCCGACTTCGAGATGGAACGCCGTCGGGACAGCGACCATCGCGTAGTCAATTCCGTGCTCGATCAGCTTCTCGACAGAGTCGAAGACGGGGCGCCCCCCTGCCACGTTGTGCTGGTCGCCGTTTGGGTCCACGATCCCGACCAACTCGACCCCGTCGAGGCTACCGAGCACTCGAGCGTGGTTGCGACCCATCATTCCTGCCCCGATGAGTCCTGCCCGCAAGGTGGCCATTGCTCAGGCACCTGCCTTAGCGAGGGTGTTTACTGCGGCTACGATGCGCTCCAGGTCAGCTGCCCCTACGGATGGGTGGACCGGTAGGGACAGACACTCCCGGGCTGCCTTCTCGGTCTCGGGCAAGTCGACATCGACTTGGAAGGGCTTGAGGCTGTGATTGGGGACGGGGTAAAACATGCCGGACCCAATCGCGTACTCAGACTTCAACGCTGCAGCGAAGCCATCCCTGTCTTCCGGTACACGCACCGTGTACTGGTGGTAGACATGAACAGCGCCCTTCGCGACGGGCGGAGGTGTCACCCCTTCAAGATTCGCCGTGAGATAGGCCGCATTGTCTTGGCGTGTTTTAGTCCAGGCATCCACCTTCGTGAGCTGAACACGGCCAATGGCTGCGTGGATGTCGGTCATGCGGTTATTCAGGCCCACGACCTCGTTGTGGTACTGCTGCTCCATGCCCTGGTTGCGGTAGAGACGCATGAGCCGTTCTGTCTCACCGTCAGCCGCCGACACCATGCCGCCCTCACCCGACGTCATGTTCTTTGTCGGGTACAGCGAAAACATGGCGAACTGACCGAACGCTCCGACGGGAGTTCCATCAAGCGAAGCGCCGTGCGCTTGGGCGGCGTCCTCGTAGATCTTCAAGCCGTGCTTGTCAGCAATCGCTTGGAGCTGAGTCATTTTGGCCGGGTGCCCATAGAGGTGCACCGGCATGATCCCGACAGTCTTGTTCGTGATGGCGGCCTCAACCGCTGCGGGATCCAAGCAGAAGTCATCGCTACTGATGTCGGCGAACACCGGCGTCGCGCCCGTGAGGGCGACTGCATTGCACGTGGCTGCGAACGTGAACGACGGCACGATGACCTCTGTGCCTGGACCGACCCCGCTGGCCAGCAGCCCGACGTGTAGCCCCGATGTACCGGAGTTCACAGCGACGCACCCTCGACCGAGACCGAAGTGGTTGGAGAACTCCTCCTCAAATGCCTTGACCTCGGGCCCTTGGGCGATCATCCCGCTACGCATGACGCGGGTCACCGCCTCTATCTCCTCTTCGCCGATCAGCGGCTTAGCTGGGGGAATGAAGTCGCTCACTGCTCTGCCTCCACTAGAAGTTCGTCCTGCTCCATGTACAACTCGCTCGTGCTCGGGCACACCCACATTCCCTGGCCCTGAGGCACGAGCTGTTCCCCTGCCTTGCCGACCCAGCCGATGCGGCGGGCCGGCACACCGACCACCAGCGCGAAGTCGGGTACGTCCTTGGTCACGACAGCGCCGGCCGCCACCATTGCCCACCGCCCGATAGTGACTGGGGCGACACAGACAGCCCGAGCCCCAATCGAGGCGCCAGTGCGACAGGTTACCCCCACAGCCTCCCAGTCATCGCCCCTTTTGAGGTTGCCGTCCGGGTCCACCGACCGCGGGAAGTGGTCGTTGGTGAAGACCACAGCAGGCCCGACGAAGACTCCGTCCTCGAGGACGGCTGGCTCGTAGACGAGCGCATAGTTCTGCAGTTTGCAACTGTCCCCCATCCGAACGCCCGTCCCCACATAGGCGCCTCGACCGACGATGCAGTCCCGGCCCAGGGTCGCGCCCTCACGCACTTGCGCCAGATGCCAAACGCTACTGCCGTCGCCAATCTGCGCCTCTGATGAGACGTCAGCGCTGTCGACGATCCGAACCGCCATTTCAGGCCTTACCTACGACACTGAACGCGACATCCTCGAAAGCACTCGGGTCCAGAACCCGCCGGCCGTCGACGACCGCCGTCACGCCTGGGAAATCGGCCTTCGACATCTGGGCGTACTCCGGATGGTCGGCCTGGACGATGACGACGTCCACGGGCTGGCCGACGGCGTAAGGCTCCCAGCCGAAGGTCCTTAGCTCGTCGTCGCTATACATGGGGTCGTGGACCAAGACCTCTGCAGACCTATCGCGGAGGGCCTCTACCGTCGCAAAGACCCCCGAGAACGCGGTCTCCTTAACCCGTCCCCGGTATGCGGCGCCGAGCACCACTACCCTTCGGCCATCAAGGCTTCCCCCCGCCGCGGCCTCGGCGAGACCAACCGTGTACTCCGGCATCTCCGCGTTGGCCTGACGCGCCGCCCGGACAACCGTGGCATCGGGGTCGTTCCACAGGTAGAGCCGCGGGTACACCGGGATGCAGTGCCCACCGACGGCAATGCCGGGGCTATGAATGTGACTGTAGGGCTGGGAGTTGGACGCCTCGATCACCTGGTGCACGTCGATCCCGTTCTTGGCGGCGAAAACACCGAACTGGTTCGCGAGACCGATGTTGACGTCACGGTAGGTCGTCTCGGCAAGCTTGGCCATCTCGGCCGCCTCGGCCGACCCCAGGTCCCAGACTCCGTTGCCTCGCTCTAGGTCAGGCCGCTCGTCAAATTGGAGCACCTGCTCGTAAAAGCTCTGAGCCAGGGCCGAACCCTCGGGCGTCAGCCCGCCGACCAACTTCGGGTACTTCCGCAGATCGGCGAAGACCCTCCCAGTGAGTACGCGCTCGGGCGAAAAGACCAAATGGAAGTCCTGCCCCTCCGCCAGACCTGATAGCTCCTCAAGCCTCGGCTTCCACCGCTCCCGAGTGGTCCCGACCGGCAGTGTCGTTTCATACACGACCAGAGTGGAGTTGTCGGCGCGAAGCCCACGGCCGATGTCATCGGTGGCCGAGTCCATCCACCCGAAGTCAGGAACGGCATCCTCATCCACGAAGAGAGGCACGACCACCACCACCGTGTCGCTCTTCGCAACAGCGGTCGCTGTGTCGGTCGTCGCTTGAAGCAGGCCGTCTGCGACTACTTCCCCCAGGTACTCGGCCAAGTGGTCTTCACCCGGAAACGGCTCACGTCCCGCGTTGACCGACTCCACGACCTCCGGGTTCACGTCTGCCCCGAACACTTCATGTCCAGACTTTGCGAACTGTACGGCCAGCGGGAGGCCGATCTTTCCTAATCCGACAACGGTGATCTTCACGGGACCTCGGGAGCACATAGGGGATACAGGTGACGCCACATGATGACACGAAGGACGCTCGCTACGTGCACTTGGGGTCAGCTACCGCCGGCTGAGCAGGACACCCGCTTCGGGTCGCCCGCCGAGGCGATCCCGTCTCAGCCCAAGCTGCCGAATAGGCGGCGATGA
>JAKDKP010000314.1 GCA_030453285.1 Propionibacteriales bacterium | reverse complement strand
GGCGGTCAGGCCCCGCATCGGGTCGGCGTTACGGTAGTTGCCGGTGTCCACCCCGTTGGGGATCAGCACCGGATCGCCCGAGAGCATCTCCACCTGCCAGCGACGGGCCTCCTCGGAGACCGCGATGCCGGCGTGGATCTTCTCCAGGAAGGGACGGAGCACCGGCAGGAACACCCGGAGGATCTTCGATTCGCTGGCCGAGGCGTGATACGTCGCCACCAGCGGACCGTTCGCCTGGGCGAGTGTGATCATGCACCCGACGCGCGAAAGCCTCGACGTCGGCGCGGCCGTTGCCATACGAGAACACCTCGTGGGTCAGCGCCACCGTGATCGAGGTGTCAACCGTACGATCTGCCATCACCGGCCCGTTGAGGATATTGGCCCGGACGAACCAGATGTTCGGGTTGGCGAAGGCGCCGGTCTCCTTCTTGTGCTCAGCCTCGTCGAGCAGCGGGCGGGCGATGTCGATCCCGAACAGGTCCGACTCGGCAAAGCGCGGATCGCGGGCAACACACTCCAACAGCCCACCGGTGGCGCAGCCGATGTCGACGATCCGCCCCGGCTCGATCAGCGTACCGACCTGCTCATACTTCCGCCTGGACGCGGTCTGGAACGCCTCGGCGTACGTGCGGTAGTTCCGGGTCGTGGTCAGATCACCCTCGCCGGAGACGACCGGATCGGTGAAGAGTTCGGCCACCAGGGCCGGCACCCCATAGCGTTCGAAGTGCGCGACCGTCTGCGGATGGGCGATCTCGCGCCATGACTCGTCTGAGGCACCGATCCGCTCGATGGCCTCCCACGGTCGGGCCGGCTCGGTCGGTGTCGCCGCGGCATCCTCGACACCGAGCACCGTGTAGCCGAGCTCGCGGTACGCAGCAGCTACCTCCGTGGTTGAGCAGGCCACCACCGTGTGAACAGGGTCCGGCGGAGGCCGATGCGCCAGCGTGGTGGCAACCGTGGTCAGGACGAGCTCGGCGAATCGCGGATGATGCGGTACGTCGGGCACCGGCACCACCAGACTTGGCAGATTCTCGACCGCCGAGATGCGTTCGATCAACGCCTCCCGGCGATGCCCCGCCAGCGGGTTGCGACGGGTGCCCGCGTGGTTCGCCGACGTGACCGCCCACACCACCACTGCATCGGCGGCCATGATCACCGTCTCTCCGTCACGCGCGACCCTGCCGGTCAGCAGCCGCTGCAGGAAGTCGACCTGGAAAGCCGTGATCGCATGATGGCGACCGGGAAAGAGCACCTCGGTGAACGTCACCCGACCACCTTGCCATGCGCTCCCCTGCACGGGACCCTGCACGTGTTCAACAACGCGCCGGACTAAGGAAACCGAGGTGAATGCCAGGACTCACCCGGATCGGAGGGCGAACTTGATCACCTCGCCGGGGCGGAGCTGGGCCACGGCATCGCAGTCCTCTTCGTCGACCACACCGACCACCGGGTAGCCGCCGGTGACGGGATGATCGGCGCCGAAGATCAGTGGGTGGCCGGATGGAGGCACTTGCACGGCCCCCCTGATCACGGCCTCACTCGGCAGCTCGCCGGCACGACGCCTGGTGAGTCGCGGACCCTCCAGCCGGGTGGCCACCCGATTGCTCTGCGGTGTGACCACCCAACCGACAGAATCAAGCCGATGCAGGGCTTCGGGGGTGAACCAGTCGTCACGGGGCCCGAGCCGAAGTCCCAACACACCACTGGGCGGTCGAACCGGAGAGAAGTCGGTGTCGGGCAGATCGCGACTGATCACACCGAGTCGCAACTCCTGGCCGGCCTGCAGCGCTGCCGGACCGAGGCCGGACAGGATGTCGGTGGCGCCACTGCCCAGCACCGGTTCGACGTCCAACCCACCCCGTACGCCGAGATAGGTGCGCAACCCTCGGCGCGGGGCGTCGATGCGCAGCACGTCGCCCGGGTGCAGCACGAGGCTGCAGTGCGACCCCTCCCCCCGACCGTTCACGTCAACGGTGGTGGTGGCGCCGGTGACCGCGACCCACACCGGCCGCTGCGCATTGATCCTGACCTCCAGACCGCCCAACAGACTCTCGATCGCGGCAGCGCCTTCCGGGTTGCCGACAAGTCTGTTCGCCAACCGCAGTGCGGCGCGATCGGCGCCACCCGAGGGGGACACCCCGACCGACGCGTGTCCCGGTCGGCCAAGGTCCTCGACCAGTGACTGTGGGCCCGGATCGAGCACGGTGATCGTCATGGTCGGGCCCCCAGATCAACGAAGCGGACGGCAACGCCCGGGCCGAGCAGGGCAGGCGGAGTCCTGGCGGCATCCCACAGGCTCGCGCTGGTGCTGCCGATCAGTTGCCATCCGCCCGGTGCCCGACGTGGATACACCGATGACCAGGTGTCGGCCAGGGCCACCGACCCGGCCGCCACCTCTGCCCGTGGTGTGCTGCGACGAGGCACCGTCAAACGCTCGTCATCTCCTTGCAGATAGGCGAATCCGGGGGCGAACCCGCAGAAGGCGACGCGCCAGGTCTGGCCAGTGTGGGCGGCAATCACCTGTTCGACATCCAGTCCGCACAACCCGGCCACCTCGAGCAGGTCGGGGCCGTCGTAGGCTACGCCGATCTCGATCGTCCTGGTCGGGTGTTGGTGCGTGACCGTGACCGGGACCGTGGACAGACGACGCCGTAGTTGATCATGGACCGGGCGAGCGCAGCGGACCAGGACAGTTCGGGCGCCGGGAATGGTCTCGACCACCTCATCGAACTCGGCGCTGACCCGTTCGGCCAGGGCTATCGCTTCGGCGGTGCCTGCGCACTCCACCAGCACAGCATGGGTGCCGTACGTCAGGACCGGCCGGTGCGTGGCGGTCACTGCAGCATGATCAACAGCCATCGTCGCCACCGTTCACGAAGGGTGCGAGTCCGACCCCGGCCTCGATGAGTGCGTCCCGGACGCGCTGTCCCATCACCACCGCGCCGGGGGTGTCGCCGTGCAGGCAGAACGACTCGGCCACCTCATCCTCGGCGGCCCGTACGGCCCGCTTGGCTGCGACCTCGGGGTCGGTGATCAACGCCTCGGGAAGACGGCGCGGCAGCAGACGCCCCTCGGTGTCATATCCACGATCGACAAACCATTCGGTGACCGTACGAACGCCCTCGGCCTCAGCCCTGGCCAGGAGGGCGGAGCCGGGGAAACCCAGGATGGGCAGGTGACCGCCGTGGGCCAGCACCGCCGCCACCACGGCTCCGGCTTGCCGATCGTCGTCAACCGTCGCGTGATAGAGCGCGCCGTGTGGTTTGAGATAGGCCACCCGACCGCCGACCGAGTGGGCAATCCCGTCCAGGGCACCGATCTGATACAGCACATCGGCAGTGAGGTCTTCGGCATCGACGTCAACGAATCGTCGCCCGAAACCGGCCAGGTCGCGATATCCCACCTGGGCACCAATCGTGACATCGTTCTCAACGGCCATCCGGCAGGTGCGGATCAGGGTGAGCGGATCGCCCGCGTGGAATCCGCAGGCAATGTTGGCGCTCGTCACGATCGTGGACATGGCGGCGTCATCACCCAGTGTCCAGCGACCGAAGGACTCACCAAGATCGGCATTGAGGTCGACCGTTCCCATCGCCCCATTCTCCCACGCCACTGGACATCGCCGGACGGGCACGGCCCGACGATCCGATGACACTCAGATGACCGCATGGTGGACATGCGTTCACCTCAGCCCGAGCATCAGATCGCGGAGGATTCAGGCGGGACGCAACTGATCACCGGCCGGCAACGTCAGCGCGTGCTGCAGACCAACCTCGCCGATCGCCCCCGAGACCGCCCCGCTGAGCACCACCCGTCCGGCGTCGATCTGGGTGATCACCACCGGATGATCGGTACCATCAGCGAGAGTGAGCACCCAGCGACCAGCAAGTCCGGCTAACCCGCGCTCTTCCAACAGGGATTCCGCCTCGTCGTAGGCGATCGGCTCCGACAGGGACTGGCCGAGCAGATTCATCGGGAGCACGTCATCGCCGGAGAGCACCAGGTAACCAACGAGCTCGCGGTCTCCCGGACGCCGATGCGGGATCCAGTCTGCGGGAATCATGCCCCCATCAGACCGCACCCACCCATCTGGAGCCAACCAATTGACCACCACCCCTCTTCGACGTGGCGGGCAGAAGCCTCACCTGGCGGTCGAACTTGCGCCCGCCACGTCTCGCAACTGCCCGCCACGTC
>JAKDKP010000313.1 GCA_030453285.1 Propionibacteriales bacterium | reverse complement strand
TCTCCATCACCGGAGTCGGGATCGCCTTCACCACAATCGGGCTCCCCCTCGCCCCAGTCGGGTTCGCCTTCGCCCAGCGACAGCGGCAGCCCATCGATGTCCGGCTCCCCCAGTCCCTCGGGCACCGAGTCCGGCGGAAGTTCACAGTCCCCCCGATCGAAGTTGTGACCCGGTGAGCGACTCCCTTCCCCGGGTGGTGGTCACCGATCTCGACGGGACCTTCCTCAGCCCGGACGGCTCGGTCAGCAAGATCAACAGTGCCGCCGCCGATCGAGCCCGCGACGCCGGGATCGTGTTCCTGGTGGCCACCGGGCGCGCGCCTCGCGGGCTCGGCCCGATCCGCGAGATGCCCGGCGCGAGTCCGGTGGCGGTGGTCAGCAATGGCGCCATCCTGTACGACCCCGACCGCGACGAGGTGCTGGCCTCGGTGCCGATCGATCAGGACGTGGCAGCCATCGTCGTCGACGACCTGCGGGGCGCCATCGCGGGTGTCAGCTTTGCCTTCGAACAGGGCCACCGGTTGGCGATCGAGCCGCGCTACCGCACCTGGAGTCCCGCCGATGACCAGCCCGGCATGGTTGTCGCCCAGGCCGAGGAACTCGTACGAGCCGATCCGTACGTGAAGCTGCTGGTGCAGCATCAGGAGCGGACCGCCGACGAATTGGCAGACCTGGCGAAGGAGGTGATCGGTGACCGGCTCACCGTGACCCATTCGGCGGCCTCGAACTTTGGGTTGCTGGAGGTCAGTGCCCCTGGGGTCAGCAAGGCCTCCATGCTCGACCGATACTGCGCCGAGCTGGGGGTGGCGCCGTTGGAGGTTGCCGCGTTCGGTGACATGCCCAACGACATCGAGATGCTGCGGTGGGCCGGGCGGCCGTACGCGATGGCCGACGCGCATCCGTCGGTGCTGCCGTACGCCACCGTGATCGGCAGCAACGCCAACTCCGCCGTGGGCCGTACGATCACCTCGTGGCTGAGCTGACACAACCCCGGACAGAGACCAGCTCTGTGCCACGCCCGGTGCGTGCACTGCTGGTGCTGCTTGCTCCGCTGGTCTGTGGCTTCGTGATGGCGGCGATCGCCAATCCCGGCGGTTCGTTGTGGCCGTGGCAGCCGCCGATGGCCGATCTGGACGTCTATCTGCTGGCCGGTCGGACGCTGACCGCGGGCGGCGACATCTATGCCCTCGCCGGGTTCCCCTTCATCTATCCTCCGATCGCCGCGGTGGCGGCGGCCGGGTTGGCGCTCCCTCCCCCGCTACTGGTCCGGCTGCTGTGGACCGCCGCCAGCGTGGCGGCAGTGGTGGCGATCTGCCATCGCGCCGGACTGCGTACGTGGCGACTGAGCTTGATCAGCAGCGCGGTGATCATCTTCTGCACCCCGGTCACCCAGTCCCTGGCACTGGGCCAGGTGAGCATCTTCCTGTGCGCCTGGATCGTGCTCGACCTGTTCCCGGGTCGTGGCATCATGCGGCGTCGGTTCCTGCCCCAGGGGTGGTTGGTCGGGCTGGGGGCGGCGATCAAGCTCACCCCGGCGATCTTCACCCCGTACCTGTTCCTCACCGGCCGACGGCGGGCCGCGGTCACGTCCATGATCACCTTCGCCGTGGTCGGCCTGCTCGGGCTGCTGGTGCTGCCGGTCCAGTCGATCGCCTTCTGGGGCGGACTGGCCTCCGGCGACACCGGACTGGGCGACTCGATCATCTACTTCGACAACCAGTCGATCATGGGCAGCACCCTGCGCTGGATCGGTCTGGGCACTGCGGCCAAGATCATCGGGCTCGGCATCAGCTCGCTGGTCGGCGTGGTCGGGTTGATCGTCGGGATGCGCTGGTATCGGCATGGGGAGGAGGCGTTGGCCGTCTGTCTCGTCGCCTTCGCCGGACTCCTGGCCTCGCCGGTGTCGTGGTCACACCATTTCGTGTGGGTGGTGCCATTGGCGGTGGTGCTGTGGCGACGCAGACACCGGATCGCGGTCGGCGTGCAGGTGACCGGCTGGCTGCTGGTCGCGTGGCTGGTGCTCGCCCCGTATCGGCGACTGCCCGGTGGCGATTTCGTCGAGCTCACCTACACCACGGGTCAGGACCTGTTGGACACCGGTACGGTGCTGCTCGGACTGGCGCTGCTGGTGGCGTCACTGGCCGGGCCACGCCCCGGGAAGGGGTGAGCGTGCGCAACCCGGCTCGAGCGATGCCGCTGGCCTTCCTCGTGGTGATGGCGATCGGGACGGTGTTGCTCGCCATGCCCTTCGCGGCCCAGGACGGGCGGCCCACCCCGCTGATCGACGCCGCCTTCACCGCGGTCTCGGCCACCAGCGTGACTGGGTTGATCACCCTGGACACCGCCACCCACTGGTCCCGGGCGGGCCAGGTGATCATCCTTGTGCTGATCCAGGTGGGCGGGTTCGGTGTGATGGCGCTGGCCACCCTGCTCAGTGTCGCGGTCACCGGGCGCCTCCGGCTCCAGGCCTCCCTGGCCGCGCAGACCGAATCGCACAGTCAGCACCTGGCCGACGTACGACGCATTCCGTTGCGTGTCGCCCTGGCGGTGATCAGTGTCGAGGCGGTCGTGGCCCTGATGCTCACCCTGCGCTTCCGTGCCACGTACGACAGCACCTGGTCCGAAGCGATCTGGCAGGGGGTCTTCCACGCGATCTCGGCGTTCAACAACGCCGGCTTCGGGCTGGCCACCGACAACCTGGTCTCCTTCGTCGGCGATCCGCTGATCATCGTGCCGCTGTGTCTGGCCGTGATCATCGGCGGGCTGGGTTTCCCTGTCCTGGCGGAGCTCCGGCGCCGTCTCCGAAGGCCTCGGGACTGGTCGGTCCACCTGCGGGTGACCCTGGCCGGCACCGGAATCCTGCTGGTGGCCGGAGTGGCATCCTTCGCCTTGCTGGAGTGGTCCAACCCCGAGACCCTCGAGCCGCTGGATCTGCCGACCAAGGTGTTGGCCTCGATCACCGGTGGCGTGATGCCCCGTACGGCCGGATTCAACTCGGTCGACGTCACCGCACTCAACCCCGAGACCTATCCGGTGCAGAACGTCCTGATGTTCATCGGTGGCGGTTCGGCCGGCACCGCCGGCGGAATCAAGATCACCACCTTCTTCCTGCTGGCGTTCATGATCTGGTCCGAGATCCGTGGCGAGACCGAGACCGTCGTCGGTCACCGACGGATCGCCTCGGCCACCCAGCGTCAGGCCATGACGATCAGCCTGCTGGCCCTGGGCGTGGTGGCCGTCGGCACCCTGGTGATCATGGTCACCACCGACCATGGTCTGAACGCGGTACTGTTCGAAACGGTTTCGGCCTTCGCCACCGTCGGACTGTCGGCAGGAATCACCCCGACGGTGGGGGTGCCGGGCAAGATCACCTTGATGGTGCTGATGTTCGTCGGCCGTGTGGGCACCATCACGGTCGGCTCGGCACTCGCCCTGAAAACGGTGCACCGCTTGTACCGCCTACCCGAGGAGCGACCCATTGTTGGCTAGACGCAAGCGCCACGACCTCGATTCCGTGCTGGTGATCGGGCTGGGCCGGTTCGGGACCTCGGTGGCCAAGAACCTGATCATGATGGATCGCGACGTGCTCGCGATCGACACCTCCGACAAACTGGTCGAACGCTGGTCGAACGAACTGACCCACGTCGTGCTCGGCGATGCCACCGACGAGGAGGTGATGAGGCAGCTCGGTGCGGCCTCCTTCCAGACCGCCGTCGTCGGGATCGGCAGTGACATCGAGGCCAGTGTCGTCTCGGTGCTGATTCTCGCCGAACTCGGCGTGCCCGACATCTGGGCCAAGGCCGTCACCGGCAAGCATGCCCAAATCCTGGAACGGGTCGGCGCCCACCATGTCGTACGGCCCGAACGCGCGATGGGCGAACGCGTGGCGCACATGGTCGGCAGCAACCTCATCGACTACATGAGCTTCGACGACGGGTACGCGATCGCGCGCACCACCGCACCTGCCTACATGGCCGGCCTGCCCTTGAGCGAATCGACCCCCCGCAGCCGGCACGGGGTGACCGTCGTCGGTATCAAGCGCAGCGGCGAGGACTTCATCAATGCCGTTCCCGAAACCGTCGTCCGGGCCGGCGATGAACTCGTCATCTGCGCCACCCGGGAACTCGTCGAGCAGTTCGCCCGCCTCCGCTGAGTAGGCGTTCAGAGCCAGCCGCGGTCGCGGGCCACTCGAGCTGCCTCGGTGCG
>JAKDKP010000312.1 GCA_030453285.1 Propionibacteriales bacterium | reverse complement strand
TAGAATGCCCTCGCAGGTGAGGCGTGATCATCCACAGCTTCGGCACAGGTGGATGGGTCATCCTCGACGCATGAACAATCGGGAACTGGAGGTCATGGTGCAGATGTGGTCCGCGCCGAGCCGTAGCGACGTGTCCACCGACGCCCGCGACACCTCGACCGCCACGGAATGGACTCCTCCCACCTGGGAGGAGATCGTCGAGGACCACAGCGCGCGCGTCTTTCGCCTCGCGTACCGGCTGACCGGCAACCCCCACGACGCCGAGGACCTCACCCAGGACGTCTTCGTGCGCGTCTTCCGGTCCCTGGATCGGTTCCATCCCGGCACCATCGAGGGCTGGCTGCACCGCATCACCACCAACTTGTTCCTCGACCGGGCCCGACGCAAGCAGCGCATCCGCTTTGACGGCCTGCCGGAGAACTCCGCCGAACGCCTGGTGTCGGCGCATCCCGCCCCGGGCGAGATCCTCGCCGACGCCGGCCTCGATCATGATGTGGCCCGAGCTCTGGACGCCCTCCAACCCAACTTCCGCGTCGCGGTCGTGCTGTGCGACGTCGAGGGTCTCAGCTATGAGGAGATCGCCGACATTCTGCAGCTCAAGATCGGCACCGTGCGCAGCCGCATCCATCGGGGCCGCGCCCAGTTGCGGGATTCGCTGGCGCATCGACGCCCGATCGCCGGTTCCCGTTACCGCGGCGTCCCGGTCGAGGAAGGCCGGCTGTCCGGCTCCCCCGGGAGCCGGTGATGGGCGCGCGGGCGTGTGGGGTTCCGGCCGCCCGGCTGTCGGCGTTCGTCGATGGCGCGCTGGGCCACCGCGAGCGTGATCGTCTCGCCGTCCACGCCTTGAACTGCTCGGCCTGCCGAGAGGAACTGAACGAGTTGCGCAGGACCCGGAACCTGTTGCAGGCCGGCAGCCCCTGTGCCGCACCGGCGGACCGGCTGGCAGCTCGACTGTTGGCGATCCCGACCGAGCACCGGCCGGGGCCCAGTCGTCGAACCCGCCGCCTGCGGACGGTGCTGGTCGTCGCTCTGGTGGGGATCCTCACCGTCGGGGGCACGACCTCGGCCGTGGGCTGGGCGGCCGCCCCCGCCCCCGGAGCGGAGATCCAGGATCCAGGCATCCATGGCGAGGACGCGTTCGTTTCCGTGGAAGCGTCCCGCCCGCTCGGCTCGTACGTCGTAGCGGCCATGATGTCCCTGGACGATGCAGCGCTCGTGGCGCCACCGGCCGCCTTGGCTCCGCGACCTGTGCTGCCCGGCAGTTCCCTGGATGCTGCCGGCATCGAGCGCACGGTCACCGCCGTCACCAATGCCACCGGTCGAGTTGCTCTCGACGGTCAGCAGTCGGTCCGGGTCCGTCATGGCGAACGGCTGTTGGCCGCGAACGCCGGGGTGCGGACCCGGGGAGGCCAGGGCACCCAGGTGACGATCCAGACCATCGGTGGGCAGGTGTTGTCGGAGACCTTCACCCCGTCCCCGACAGCGGATCAGAACCGTTCCGGGCTGTCCAACCTGGCAGACGGCAAGCTGTTGACCGGCCGGACCGGGCAGCGGATCGCCGGTCGCTCGGCGGTGCTGCTGGAGCTGAGCGGAGCGGGCGGCCTCGAGGGTCGCTGGTGGGTCGACGCCGAATCGGGCGTTCAACTGTGGCGTGAGCTGTGGTCCGCAGGAGTTCCGCGAGAATCGGTCGGATTCACCCAGGTCCGCATCGGTGCCACCGACGACTTCTTTCCGCATCTGCAACCGCAACTGGCTGCGCCGATGACGACCTCGGCGTTGAGCCTGGCCGGTGCAGGCGGGCTAAACGACCAGGGGTGGGCATGCTGCCGCCCCCTGGCTGGTCTGCCGATGGTCGGCGTACGGCGCGATGAGCGGTCCGACGTGTTGCACACGGTGTACGGCGGCGCAGCCCGTACGGTCACCGTTGTCCAGACTCGTGGCACCCTGGCCGACCAGCCGACAGGCTTCGCCCCGGCGGCCTCGGGTGTCTGGATCCGCGACGGGTGGCCGGCCCAAACCACCTGGCAGTCGGGCGGCACGGTGTTCACCGTCACCGCCGATTCGATGGACCAGGCTGCGGCTGTCACCGCGGATCTGCCCCATCTGCCGCCGAGTGGCCGGGCGCCGTGGGATCGTGTGCGGGCCGGCTGGATGCGTGTCGGCGACATCGTCTTTGGCTGAGGGGAGCCATTCATGACCGATTCTCGGTACGGCCACGACGAGTCCGATCCGTGGTCGTGGGGTGACAACGCGCCGAGCGTGCCGCCGAATCCCGGACAGCAGGTGAATCCCGGACAGCAGGTGAATCCCGGACAGCAGGCGACTGCGGCCTACCCGTCGGGCAGCTCCTGGTCAGCCGGCGGCCACTCGTCTGGCCCTGCCTCGTATCCGTCAGCTCCAGCGGCTACGCCGGCGTACCCGTCGGGCAGCTCCTGGTCAGCCGGCCAGTCGACTGGTCCTGCCTCGTATGCGTCGGCTCCGGCGGCGCACACGAACCCCGGCCAACAGCCGGCGGCGGGGTACCCGTGGGGCACCGCCCACACAGCGGTCCCGTCCCAGCAGGCATCCCCTCACCCGTCAGGCACCGGCTGGGGGTCGAACACGCGGTACCAGGCGACCACTGGATATCAGGCGACCACTGGATATCAGGCGAACACCGGGTACCAGCCGGCGGCGTACGTGTCGCCGCGGCGTGCTCCCGGCCGTGGGTCCACGATTCTGATCGCCGCCGCGACCGCGCTGGTGATCGGCGCCGCCGCCGGACTGGGAGGTTCGTTGCTGGGTGCCACGTTGCTGGGGGGCCAGCCGCAGGTTGCCCAAGGTCCACCAGCGGTCGAGGGGGCACCGGTTCCCCCCACCGTGGTGGCGGTGGCCGAACGGATGCTGCCCAGCACGGTGATGATCAGGATTCGGACCACTCAGGGGACCTCGACCGGTTCGGGCTTCGTCCTGGATGCCGAGGGCCGGATCATGACCAACAACCACGTGATCGATTCCGCGGTCACCGGCGGCACGATGACGGTCGAGTTCAGCGACGGCACCCGGGTGGGCGGCGAGGTGGTGGGCCGCAGCCCCTCGTACGACATCGGCATCATCAAGGTCGACCCGCAGGAGGTGCCGAGGTTGGTGCCCTCGGAACTGGGCGACTCGAGCCAGGTCAAGGTGGGCGACACCGTCGTGGCGATCGGTTCCCCGCTCGGCCTCGAAGGGACGGTCACCGAGGGGATCATCAGCGCCAAGGATCGTCCGGTCGCCGTCGGTAGTCAGAACAGCCCGTCGTACATCAATGGCCTGCAGACCGATGCCTCGATCAACATGGGCAACTCCGGCGGACCGTTGATCGATGCCGCCGGTCGGGTGATCGGGGTGAACTCGGCGATCCTCACCGTTGGTGAGGCGGGGAAACGTTCGGGAAGTGTCGGACTCGGCTTCGCGATCCCGATCAAGGAGGCGCGTGCCATCGGTGAGGAGATCATCGCCACCGGCAAGGCGAAGAGTCCGACCATCGGGGCCAAGGTCCAGCCCGAGGGAGAGGGCGAGGGTGCCCGGATCGACACCTTTGAGAAGGGATCAACGGCCGAGGCCGCCGGACTGCAGGAAGGTGATGTGCTGACCGCCGTCGGTGACCGGCCGGTGGCCGACCACGTCGAGTTGATCGTGGCCATCCGCAGCTACCGACCAGGCGAGGTGGTCACCCTGCGGTACACCCGCAGCGGGGTACCGGCCGAGGCACAGGTGACGTTGGGCGAGAAGGAAGGCTAGGGTTCGGTCATGTTCGACATCGGCGCCCCGGAGCTGTTCCTGCTGGTCGTGGCCGCAGTGATCATCTTCGGTCCCGAGCGGCTGCCGGAGTTCGCCCGGAAAGCGGCTCAGGTCGTCCAGTACGTCCGTGGCATGGCCACCAACGCGCAGGCCCAACTCAGCGAGGAGCTCGGTCCGGAGTTCAAGGATCTCGACTTCCGTGACCTGAACCCCAAGCAGTTCGTCAAGAAGCATCTCCTGGACGAGGTCGAACCCATCGTGGCCGACGTCAAGGGAGAGCTGGCCAGCGGTGCCGATGCCCTCAAGTCGGTCGGGAAGGGCGCCGCCGACGACTTCAACCTCAAGAAGGTGTCAGGCGGGGGACCGGAGCCTGTCGGCGTGGCTGCCGGACCGGCCTATGCCCCGTACGACCCCGACGCCACCTGACGCTGAGGAAACCGGTC
>JAKDKP010000311.1 GCA_030453285.1 Propionibacteriales bacterium | reverse complement strand
GTTGTCGACCAGTGATCGCCGAGTGGTGCACCAGGGCGATGTGATCAGCATGCCTGGCAATTACGTGCCGATCCAGCGCGTTGTAGCAGGTGTTCAGCACCCCGTCGGTGAACCAACGACCCTGCGGGGCAGCCGATCGGTCCAGGATCGTCTGCGGTGCCCGGAACCAGTCGATCGCTCTCGCCTGCTCGGCCCAGAAGCCTTCCGGATCATCGATGCTGCGCCGATGTTCGGCTCTCCACTGCACGCCTGCGTGACTCATGGACGTCACGATAGGCGAGGTGTGAGTACATGTCTGGGCAGCACCGGGATAGGATCCCGTCGTGGCCATGAAAATGATCACCAGGACCCGGAGTGCCATCACCTCCGCCGTACGGGCCAAGGTGAACGGTGACGGGTTCTCCACCCTCGCCGACGAGGTGTGGCGGGCGCCGGGAGAGCGTTGGTTCTCCCCCTCCGATGCCATCTGGCGGGTGCATCGGGACACGTCGATGTTCGTCGGCGGCATCCGCGCCCTGTTGCTGCAGTCCCTGCACCCGGTCGCCATGCAGGCCGTGTCGGAACACTCCGGCTATCGCGGCGATCCGTGGGGACGTCTGCAACGCACCAGCCGCTACATCGCGGTCACCACGTACGGCACCGTTCCCGATGCCGAGGCCGCCATCGCCAAGGTGCGCCACGTGCACGACTTCATCAAGGGCGTCACCCCCGCCGGTGTTCCGTACGAGGCCGGCGACCCGCACCTGCTGCTGTGGGTGCACTGCGCCGAGATCGACAGCTTCCTTGCCGCCCACCAGGCCTTCGGCGCAAAACGACTGAGCCCGGCACGGGCCGATGAGTACGTGGCGCAGACGGCTGTGGCGGCCGAACGGCTCGGCGCGGTCGGCGCCCCCCGTACCGTCGCGGAGCTCGAGACAACGTTGATGCAGTTCCGGGTCGAGCTGGACCGCACCGAAGCCGCGGTCGAGGCTGCCGACCTGCTGCTGAAGCACCCACCACTGCCCAGGACGTCATTGCCCGCCTACCAGGTGCTGGTGCACGGTGCCTTGTCGATCATGCCCGGGTGGGCGCTGGCGCGATTGCGCTTGCCGTACGTGCCTCTGGCCGAGGTCATCGCCAAGCCACTCGCGCGTGCCGCCACCCAGACCCTGCGGTGGGCCTTCGAGGTCGACCCCGACAACAGTCCACCGCCGGCCACTCTCTGAATTCAGACCATGATCAAGAGGCGTTCTCGCCGCTCTTGGCTCCGGTCATCAGCGCGACGATCGCCTGCCGATCGTCGGCTCCCGGCTGGCCCCATCCGTCGCGATAGCCGACTACGTCGCGCAGGGTTGCCACCCCACCGTCACCGGTCAGCAGATCGATGTCGTCGACGGTGATCAACCCGGGATGCGCGACCCCGATCGCCTCGGACAGCTTCAACATTTCGTGCCGCAGGGTTTGGATGTAGTTGCCCAACCGCACCGACTTCAACGTCGGATCCAGGCCACGGGTGAGCCAGGCGTTCTGGGTCGCGACTCCGGTGGGGCAATGATCAGTGTGACACTTCTGGGCCTGGATGCAGCCGATCGCCAGCATCGCCTCGCGAGCGATGTTGATCATGTCCACCCCGAGGGCGAAGGCGACAGCTGCCTGGTCGGGAAGACCGAGCCGGCCCGAGCCGATGAAGGTGAGCCGGTCGACGATCCCCGCTTCGGCGAACAGCCCGTACACCTGACGAAAACCGATCCGGAACGGCTGCGCCACCGAGTCGGCAAAGACGCGCGGGGCGGCACCGGTGCCGCCTTCCCCGCCGTCGATGGTGACGAAGTCGACGCCGCGCTCCCCCGACTCCATCGCACCCGCCAGTTCCTGCCAGAACGTCAGGTCGCCGATCGCGGACTTGATGCCAACCGGCAATCCGGTCGCCTGGGCAACCCGCTCGACGAAGTCCAGCATCGAGTCGACATCGCCGAAGGCGGAGTGCCGAGACGGGCTGGCACAGTCCTGACCCAGCGGGATGCCGCGGATCTCGGCGATTTCCCGGCTCACCTTCGCCGCCGGCAGCAGACCACCGAGGCCCGGTTTGGCGCCTTGGGACAGCTTGATCTCGATCGAGCGGACCGGTGACCCCTCGATCCGCTCGATCAGGCGATCCAGGGAGAACCGTCCGTCGGCGTCCC
Organism: Propionibacteriales bacterium; assembly: GCA_030453285.1. Lineage (GTDB taxonomy): Bacteria > Actinomycetota > Actinomycetes > Propionibacteriales > Propionibacteriaceae > Carbonicoccus. The sequence goes on along the minus strand of JAKDKP010000311.1, from coordinate 2,048 downwards.
GGCAGCCGAAGTAGCCGGTGCCGATCTGGTACGTCAGGTCGCCGCCCTGCTTGTGGTGTTCCGACAGTCCACCCTCGCCGGTGTTGTGCAGACAGCCGGCCAGCTTGGCGCCGGCGTTGAGGGCCTTGATCGCCGGCGAGGAGAGGGAACCGAAGCTCATCGCCGAGACGTTGACCAGGGAGTTGGGGCGGAACGCCTTGGCGCGCCCGCGCGGCCCACCGAGCACCTTGGCCGAGGGCACCACAGCATCGGTGCCGGCGGAGTCGCGGGTGTCGGGCACCGTGTCGGCAAAGGTGCGGTGCTTGATGATCGCGTAGCCGGGCGCCACTTCGAGGTCGTTGTCGGTGCCGAATCCGAAGTGATTGTCCTGGCCCTTGGCCGAGGCGTACACCCACCTCCGTTGATCACGGCTGAACGGGCGCTCCTCGTCGTTGTCGGTGACGATGTACTGCCGCAGTTCCGGTCCGAGTGCTTCCAACAGGTAGCGCGCGTGCCCGATCACCGGGAAACGCCCCCGCAGCGGGTGGTTTTTCTGCCACAGGTCGAACGCCGCCCCCCCGGCCAGCCCACCGCCGGGGGTGGCGACGACTGCCTTCTGCCACTTCTTCATGCCTTCAGGCTCCCGCCGATCACGCGTTCTCGCGAGCCGGGACCGGTGCGTCGTCGAGCGGTGCGACGTCGCCGCTCGGGGGCACGCCATCGTCCTCGCCGATCGCCATGCCTCGCCGACTGCTGAGCACCACCGCAACCACGATGATGGCCAGGGCCACCAGCGCGATCACGTACCGGATCGGCGAGGGGTCGCCGCTGAGCGCACTCATCGAGACCACGGCCGGCGCAATCAGCACCGCCACCAGGTTCATCACCTTGATCAACGGGTTGATCGCCGGGCCGGCGGTGTCCTTGAACGGGTCGCCGACGGTGTCTCCGATCACGGTGGCTTCGTGAGCCGGTGACCCCTTGCCGCCGTGGTTGCCGTCCTCGACGAGCTTCTTGGCGTTGTCCCAGGCACCGCCGGCATTGGCCAGGAAGACCGCCATCAAGGTGCCACAGGCGATCGCACCGGCCAGGTACCCGGCCAGGGCGGGGGCACCGAGACCGAAGCCGACCGCGACCGGCGCCAGGATGGCCAACAGGCCGGGGGTGGCCAGCTCGCGCAACGAATCCCTGGTGCAGATGTCGACAACCTTGCCGTACTCGGGCTTGCCGGTTCCCTCCATGATCCCGGGGATCTCACGGAACTGGCGGCGCACCTCGTACACCACCGCACCCGCGGCCCGACCGACGGCCTGGATGGCCAGACCGGAGAACAGGAACACCACGGCCGCACCGGTGATGATGCCGACCAGGGTTGCCGGAGAGAACACCACGGACTCGTTGATGAAGTCGGCGTACTTCTCGGCCAGCACCGTACGGATCGAGTCGGTGTACGAGCCGAACAGGGCCGTCGCGGCAAGCACCGCGGTGGCGATCGCGATGCCCTTGGTGATCGCCTTGGTGGTGTTGCCGACGGCGTCGAGCTCGGTGAGCACCTGGGCGCCCTCGCCGTCCACGTCCCCGGACATCTCGGCGATGCCCTGGGCGTTGTCGGCCACCGGGCCGAAGGTGTCCATCGCGACGATGACGCCGACCGTGGTGAGCAGGCCGCAGCCGGCGAGCGCGATCGCGAACAGGCCCGCGATCCCCGAGCCGCCGAGCAGGAAGGCGCCGAACACCGCACCGGCGATGACCAGCGCGGTGAACACCGCGGATTCCAGGCCCAGGGAGAAGCCGGAGAGGATCACGGTCGCGGCGCCGGTGCGGGAGGTGGCGGCGACCTGGCGCACAGGCCGGTCCTCGGTGCCGGTGTAGTAGCCGGTGAGGTAGAGGATCAGCACGCCGAGGGCGATCCCGATCACCACGGCGCCGGCGGCGATGAGCCGGGGATCGTCGATCGCGGCGGAGCTCTCGTCGATCCCGAGCTCGGCGAAGCTGCCGGGCAGGTAGACGAAGGCCGCGACCGTGCACAGCACCGCGGAGATCACCGCCGAGTACAGGAAGGAGCGACG
>JAKDKP010000310.1 GCA_030453285.1 Propionibacteriales bacterium | reverse complement strand
TCGGCAGCTACACGTATCGCCCGGTGAGCCAGTCCGACCCGAAGCCGAATCCGGTGGGCCGCATCCTCCTGCTGGGACCGGCCAAGCAGCTCAGCGCCGGGATCGCCGCCGCCCGGGTCATCGCCCATGCGGTCGGCCAGGCCAGGGAATGGGTCAACACTCCCCCGAACCTGCTCTTCCCCGAGTCCTTCGCCACCGACGCCCAAGCCTGGCTTGCCGACGCCAAGGTCACCTCGGAGGTGCTGGACGAGAAGGCCCTGGCCAAGGGCGGTTACGGCGGCATCCTCGCCGTCGGCGGCGGGTCCTCGCGCCTGCCGCGCCTGCTGCGGCTCACCTATGCTCCGCGGGGCGCCACCGCGCATCTGGCCCTGGTCGGCAAGGGCATCACCTTTGATGCCGGCGGTCTGAACCTGAAGACCGGAGACGGCATGTACACGATGAAGTGCGACATGGCCGGCGCGGCAACCGTGATCGCCGCCACCCGTGCCATCGCCGATCTGGGCCTCAAGATCAAGATCACTTGCTACGCCTCGCTGGCCGAGAACCTGCCCTCGGACACCGCCTTCCGCCCCTCGGACGTGTTGACCATGTACGGCGGCACGACCGTCGAGAACGGCAACTGTGACGCCGAGGGACGTCTGGTGATGGCCGATGCGCTGGCGCGGGCCGACCAGGACGAGCCCGATGCGATCATCGACGTCGCCACCTTGACCGGCGCCTGCGTGGTGGCCCTGGGCGAGGAGACCGCCGGGGTGATGTCCAACGACGAGGTGCTGACCCAGCACGTGCTGGCCGCCGCCGAGACCGCCGGGGAGGATTTCTGGGAACTTCCCATCCACCAGACCGTCCGCGAACAGCTCGACTCCACCGTTGCCGACCTCAAGTCCACCGGCACGAAGCGGGCCGGCGGAGCACAGGTCGCGGCCGCGTTCCTGCGGGAGTTCGTCGGCGACCGTGCCTGGGCCCACCTCGACATCGCCGGTCCCGCTTTCCGTACCGGCGCGGCCGAGGCCGAACTCGGCACCGGCGGCACCGGCGTCGGCGTCCGTACGGTCGTCGAAGTCGCCCGTTCACTGGCCGGCTGATCCGATCCGTACGGGCGGATCGCAGGCTCAGTCCTTCTGGCGGCTGTTCCAGTCACGCATGCGTTGCGGATAGCCGACCACGCCGGCCTCGTACACCGGAATCTGTGCTGCCTTGGCGAATTCGCGTCCCCATCGCTGGGACGTGACAGTGCGCCGGGTCCATTCACCGTCATGGGCGATCAGCAGCAGCGAGGTCTTGTTCATCGTGGTCGGCGCCTCGACGAAGGCCTCGACCCCCCGCCGACTGGCGACGAAGTCCTGCAGGTGGGTACGGGTCAGGTCGTCCACCGTGTCGGCACGTCGCGCAGCGGTTCCGCCGGTGCGCTTTCGGCCCGGGGCACCGCGACGAAAGAGCCTGCTCACCCATCCCACCCGATCATCGTGACAGGATGCGGGCATGCCTTCAAACACCACCGCCGAGCCGTACGACCTGGTGATCCTTGGCGCCGGTTCCGGCGGCTACGCCGCGGCCCTGCGCGCAGCCCAGCTCGGAATGCGTGTCGCCATGGTCGAACGTGACCTGGTCGGCGGCACCTGCCTGCATCGAGGCTGCATCCCGACCAAGGCGATCCTGCACGCCGCTGAGGTCGCCGACGCCGCCCGCGACGGTGCCCAGTTCGGCATCCACGCCACCGTCGACCGGATCGACGCCGCTGAGGTTCGCGCGTACTCCGAACAGGTCGTCGGTCGACTGCACAAGGGCCTGAACGGTCTGGTGAACTCCCGTGGCATCGAGGTGATCACCGGCACCGGACGACTGGTGCCAGACGGTGACGGAGTTGGGGTCGAGGTGGACGGCCAGTTGATCAACGGCGAGCACATCGTGCTGGCCACCGGGTCGTACGCTCGCACCGTGCCCGATGTCGAGATCGATGGGGTACGCGTGATCACCAGCGAGCATGCTCTCAAGCTGGATGCCCTGCCAGCCTCGGCGATCGTGCTCGGCGGCGGCGTGATCGGCGTCGAGTTCGCCAGCGCGTGGCGGTCTCTCGGTGTTGAGGTGACGATCGTCGAGGCGCTCGACCGGCTCGTCCCCGCCGAGGATCCAGAAATCTCCAAGGTGCTGTCCCGCGCCTTCCGCAAGCGCGACATCGCTGCCAAGCTGGGGTCGCCGGTCGACCGGGTGACAACCACTCCCGACGGTGTGACCGTCTCCGTCGGTGGCAAGGACCTCACCGCCGACGTGCTGTTGGTCGCGGTCGGGCGCGGGCCGAGCACCGACGACGCCGGCTTCGCCGAGGCCGGTGTCACGTTGGAGCGTGGCTTCGTCCCCACCGATGAGCGCCTGCGCACCAACCTTGATCAGGTGTACGCGGTGGGCGACATCGTGCCCGGTCTGCAACTGGCCCATCGTGGATTTGCCCACGGCATCTTCGTCGCCGAGGACATCGCGTACGGCCGGGGCCTGATCGATCGGGCTCCCCTGCCGCTCCGCGACGTCACGATCCCCCGGGTCACCTACTGCGAGCCCGAGATCGCCTCGGTGGGATTGACTGAGACCCAGGCCCGGACCGAGTACGGCGATGCGGTCGAGACCCTGACCTACGACCTGGGCGGCAACGGCAAGTCGCAGATCCTCCGTACCCAAGGATTCGTGAAGCTCGTACGGCAGGCCGACGGTCCGGTGCTCGGCGTGCACATGATCGGCGCCCGTGTAGGCGAGCTCGTCGGGGAGGCGCAGTTGATCACCGGCTGGGATGCCCATCCCGAGGACGTTGCCGGACTGGTGCACGCCCATCCGACCCAGAACGAGGCGCTCGGTGAGGCACACCTCGCGCTGGCTGGCAAGCCCTTGCACGTCCACGGCTGATCCCACGCCCGGCATCGGTGCGGCCACCCGCATCAGGTGCTCGTCGCGTACAGAATCGGTGTGAGAGTTCGGATCGCGCGGACGCACCTGACATGGCAGGGGGTCGTGGGGCTAGTCTTGCCCCACGGTCTCGCCCAGGTGAGGCCGTACGGACTCAAGCCGTGAAGATGATCGTCAGCCAATGAAGGAGCCCGCCCCGCCATGTCGACAGAAGTCACCCTCCCCGCGCTCGGCGAGAGCGTCACCGAAGGCACCGTCTCCCGCTGGCTCAAGCAGGTCGGCGACACCGTCGAGGCCGATGAGGCACTGCTCGAGGTGTCCACCGACAAGGTCGACACCGAGATCCCCTCGCCATCGGCCGGCACCCTGCTCGAGATCAAGGTTGAGGAGGACGAGACCGTCGAGGTCGGCGCCGTCCTGGCCGTGATCGGAGATGCCGACGAATCCGGCTCCGACGATGGCCAGGCGGATTCTTCTGCTGACGAGCCGTCCGCCGAGGATGCTTCGAGTGAGGCTCCATCGGAGACCTCCGACGAGGAGGGTGCCCAGGCACAGGAGGAGCAGGACGCCCGACGCAACACCGAACCGGTCACCGAGGGTGGCTCCGATGACGCTGGGTCCGGCGAGGCCGATGCCAGCTCCGGCGAGGGCGACAAGGACGCGGCTTCGGCACCGAAGAAGTCATCCGGCGGTGCCGCGAGCGGCACCGAGGTGACCCTTCCCGAGCTCGGCGAGAGCGTCACCGAGGGCACCGTCTCCCGCTGGCTCAAGCAGGTCGGCGACACCGTCGATGCCGACGAACCGCTGCTCGAAGTGTCCACCGACAAGGTCGACACCGAGATCCCGTCCCCGACCGCCGGCACCCTGCTCGAGATCAAGGTCAATGAGGACGAGACCGTCGAGGTCGGCGCCGTCCTCGCCGTGATCGGCGACGCCGATGCGTCCAATGGCTCCGATGATTCCGGTGCCGACACCAGTGGCGAGGCTGCCTCGGGAGCCGGTGATGAGAACGCCGGAGACAGTGGGCAGGGCGACGAGATCGGCGACCAGGCCGAGGCCGGCGATGAGGGTGGCCAGGATCCGATTCCCGCGCCGACCGAGGCGCCAAAGGCCGAGGAGAAGACCGAACCGGCGAAGAAGCCCGAGACCGAGAAGAAGCCGGTCGATGAGGCGCAGGCGGCCGAGAAGCCCGCGTCCAAGGCCGAGCCCGCACCCAAGGCGGCACCGCGTGCTGCCGGCGGCGATGACACCTACGTCACACCGCTGGTCCGCAAGCTCGCCAACGAGCACGGCGTCGAGCTCGGGTCGATCACCGGCACCGGTGTCGGT
>JAKDKP010000309.1 GCA_030453285.1 Propionibacteriales bacterium | reverse complement strand
ACTCGGCCGCCTCCATCGCGTACGCGATGCCCTCACCGTTGAACGGGTTCACCATGCCGCCGGCGTCGCCGACCAGGACCAGGCCGCGACTGTAGTGGGGGGTGCGGTTGAAGCCCATCGGCAGCGCGGCGCCGCGGACACCGGTGGTCATGTTCTCGTCGCGGAAGCCCCACTCCTCGGGAGTGTTGTCGAGCCAGCGTTTCAGGAGGTCCTTGTAGTCGGTCTTGCCGAAGGCGGTGGAGGTGTTCAGCACGCCGAGACCGACGTTGCTGGTGCCGTCGCCCATGCCGAAGATCCAGCCATAGCCCGGCAGCAGGGCCGACTCCCCGGGTTTGCCGTCCCACAGCTCCAGCCACGACTCCAGGTGATCATCGTCGTGTCGCGGACTCTGGTAGTAGGTGCGCACCGCAACGCCCATCGGGCGATCGTCACGCTTGGTGATGCCCATCGCGGTGCTGATCCGCGAGGAGTTGCCGTCGGCGGCGACCACGATCGGGGCACGGAACTCGCGGCCGTCCTTGGTGCGCACGCCGAGGATCCGGTCACTGCGCTCGTGCAGGATCGGTGCGACGACGTTCGCCTCCTCGTACAGCGTGGCGCCGGAGGCGATCGCGTTGCGGGCGAGCACGTCGTCGAAGTCGGCGCGGGGTCGCACCAGCCCGTACGGGGGGAAGTCGGCGAGATCTGGCCAAGGCAGTTCGAAAGGGGTGGCGCCGCCGCCGTAGATGCGCAGGCCCTTGTTGTGCAGCCAGCCGTTCTTGACCGAGGTGTCGATGCCGAGCCGGATCAGGGAGCGGGTGGCGCGCGGGGTGAGGCCGTCACCGCACACCTTCTCGCGGGGGAACGTGGTCTTCTCGACCAGCGCCACGTCGAGCCCGCGGCGGGCGAGATGGGTGGCCGCGGCGGAGCCGGCTGGCCCGGCGCCGACGACGACGACATCAGCCTGGACCTGGTCCTGGCTGGCGCGTGCATCCTGGGCCGAGTGGCTGGCGCTCGTCGGCGCGGCTGACATGACTGCTCCTGATCGACCGCCCGTCGGGCGGCGCTCGTGAAAATGTTCACTAACGCTTGGCATCCTACGGCGTCCGGCGTTGGTCTGCCATTCGGGGTCGCGGGCCGAAAGTGGTCCCGACTAGGGCAAATGATGTCGAATAAGACAACGTTTGCTGCACGTAATTCGGTGCCTGTTCGAGCCGTACGGACACAGGCTCGGCCAAGGCCGACCAGTAGAGTTCGCCCGTGCCGAAGCTTCACGCCCACACCGTCGAGATCGACGATCCCGGGCCCCTCGCTCCGTACCTGCCCCGATCGGCCGGGACGGCCTGGTTGCGACGCGGCGACGGGATGATCGGCATCGGCGAAGTGGCCCGCTGGCAGGGTCGCGACATCGCTGAGGGCGAGGCCTGGTGGCAGGACTTCCTCGGCCGGGTGTCGGTGACGACACTGGACCAGGTACCCGGCTCGGGCCCGATCGCCTTCGGCACCTTCTGCTTCGATCCTGACAACACCAGCGCACGCGCGACCATGATCATTCCGGAGTTGATCATCGGCCGACGAGGTGGCCGGGCCTGGTTGACCGGGCTGCATTCCGACCCGATGCACCTGCCGACCATGCCGGGCAGATCGAACGGGGTGGCGCCGGCGGAGGTGTCGTGGTCCGACGGGTCACTGAACGGTCCCGCCTGGGAGTCGATGGTGGCGAGTGCGGTGGACAGCATCCGCGATGGTGCGGTCGACAAGGTGGTGCTGGCCCGTGACGTGATCGCCCATGCCGGAGTCGAGGTCGATCACCGGTGGCTGGTGGAGCGGTTGAGCCGCGAGTACGACCGCTGCTGGACCTACAGCGTCGACGGACTGGTCGGCGCCACCCCCGAGATGCTGATCCGGCGCGAGGGCGGGATGGCCACCTCGCGGGTGCTGGCTGGCACCATCCGTCGGACCGGTCATGATGATCACGACCTGGCGCTGGCGGCGGCACTGTCCCAGTCCAGCAAGGATCTGGCCGAACACGAGTTCGCCGTCGCCTCGGTGGCCGACAGGTTGGCCCCGTACTGCTCGGGCATGCATGTGCCGGACTCGCCGTACGTGCTGGAACTGCCCAACGTGTTGCACCTGGCCACCGACGTCACCGGGGTCACAATCGACACCGCCTCCTCCCTGGCCCTGGCCGGCGCCCTGCATCCGTCGGCCGCGGTGTGTGGCACCCCCACCGATGCCGCCCGGGCACTGATTGCCGAAGTCGAACATCTCGACCGCGGCCGCTACAGCGGACCTGTTGGTTGGCTGGACGCGCACGGCGATGGCGAATGGGGCATCGCCCTGCGCTGTGGTCAGATCCTCTCCCGCGATCCGACCAGCATCAGACTGTTCGCGGGGTGCGGCATTGTCGCCGATTCCGACCCCGAGGCCGAACTCGCCGAGTCGAACGCCAAGCTGGTCCCGATGCGCGATGCCTTGGGCACCTGAGGCCTCGCCAATTCACCTGTGGATGGCACCCTGTGGGCGCGATGGTTGCCGTACCGTCAACGACATGGAACTTGAATCAATGGGTGTACGGCTGGGGCACTTGCAACAGCAACTGAGCACCTTGCAGAATTCGCTACGGACCGCCGCCACTTCCTCGGACGGAGCGCCCGACTCTGTCGTGATCGTCAGTTTTCCTGCCGAAAATCCGTCAGGGTTTCCACAGGTCAGGATCGCCTCTGCGTGGCGATCCGAGGTCGCCGACGACGAACTGAACGGTCGACTGAATCGCGCCGTCATGGCTGCCTCGATGAGGGCAGGCCGATTCCTGCCCCGTGACGCGACGCGAACACCAGCGTTCGCTCTCAGCCACCTGGAGACGGAAGGACTCATGTCGTGGATGCGCCATGCGAACTCGGTGGCCAGGGACAGCTCCGAGGCCATCAAACAGTGGTCGTCGCAGGCAACGGAAATCAAGGATCGCCACATCTGGCACGCATCACGCCGGGTGGCTGTCGTCACCCGGGGCGGACGCTACCTGCACTGCGAGATGGCGAAGGGTTGGCCCGACGGCAAGTCGGGCCATGAAATCAGTCGCATCCTCAATGGCCTCATCGTCGCCGCGGCGCATAGAACCCAGACTGAGCGTGAGCGTGCAGCGAAGCCACCTGATCCCCAGGCACTGCTTGACCTGATGAAGGAGCACCTGTGACCAGACCATCCAAGGACAACATCCGCGTCAGTCTTGACGCACTCCGGTACGAGGCGGACAGGTGGGAACTCGTCTCCGCCCAGCTCGCCCGCGTGCAGGACTACAGCGCCAACCTCCAGCGACGGCCCGGGTTGGAGTTCGGCATCTTCTTCGGAGCCTACGGTGACTACGATGCCGCCTGCGTGAAGCTGGCCGAGGTGACGGCTGGCGGCCGCGACGAGACTCTTCGGATCGCTACGACTCTGCAAGCGGTGGCGAAACGCTACGCTGCCGAGGAGGAGAAGAACGCCAAGCTGGGCACGTCCATCCATGAGAAGTACAAGAAGTGGTGACACCTCGATGAGCACACAGACTTTTGACCCAAGTGAGTACGAGGAGACCGTACGCCTCGTCAACGAGGGGATCGGCACGATCAAGAACTCCTTGTTGCCGGCGGTTCCCACTGTCCTGAACTGGATGCCCTCTCTGGCGGGGCTGATCAATTCCGCCGTGCTGAACGCGGCCATGGCCGTACTCAGGGATTTCGGTGCTTGGGTGCAGGATCTCCTCGTCTGGCTGGTGGAGATCATCGCAGGAATCCTTGCGCCCGTGATGTTCCTCGGCTGGGCTGGAAACTGGCGAGGCTTCATCAAGGAGGCAGCCACCGATGCCGTCGGCATGATGAACGGACTCCCGATCGGGAAGGGCGCAGACCCGCTGTGGCAGGGCGCCGGTGCGGACTCGTACCGGGCGAAGGTAGAGCCACAAGTCAACGCCGCCACCCAGGTCGGCGCGATGTGCGACTCAACGGGGAAGCTCATGGAGAGTCTGGGCTGGGCGGGCATTGGGCTCTACCTGGCAATCCTCAGCACCATCGTTGCCATCTCCGAGACGCTGGCGACCCTGATTGCCGAAGCGATATCAGTGGCGGGAATCCCGGCAATGGTTCCGACTAGCGTCACCAACGCGGCCAAGCTGGCAGCTTTGCTAGCACTCGGTACCGCTGCGGTGACACAGTTTGGGACAATGACGACAGCGATCCGAGACCTGAATGCTGCGGTCCAGGACAACT
>JAKDKP010000308.1 GCA_030453285.1 Propionibacteriales bacterium | reverse complement strand
CCACCATGGCGGCCAGCGACATCTTCCAGTTACGGAAGTAGACCGCGATCATCAACGTCACCAGGACGAGGAAGATGCCCAGGGCGAGCAATGCCTTCTGGGTGACCTGACCGCCCCAGGAGGCGCCGATGGCGGAGTAGCCGAGCTTGTCCGCGGTGGTGCCAGCCTGACGCGCCAGGGCGTCCCGCACCGGTGGCACCTCGGTCTCGGGGTTCAGCGTGCGCGTCTGCACCCTGATCCGGGAGTCGCCAATGGTGCGGACCGACACCTCCCCCAGCTCGGGGACGCCGGCCTGCTGGGCCGCGGTGGTGTAGTCCTCGATCGCGTTCTCGGTCACCGGTGCGCTGATCTCGAACTCCGCGCCGCCGCGGAATTCGATGCCGGGATTGATGCCACGAATCAGCAGGGCGCCCAAGGACACCAGGATGAGCACGGCCGAGACGACGTAGAACCGGTTGCGCAGCCGGATGAAGTCGAAGGAGATGGCCCCGCTGTAGAGCCGCTGCGCCAGGCCGTCCCGGTGCTCCCCTGCCTGGATCACCGCGCCGGTCTTGGGGTCCCTTGTCTGGGGGGCCTTGGGGTCCTTGGCCTTGGTGGCGGTCGATTCCTCAACCATCAGGCATTCCTCCCGGCGGTGGCGGTGGCGGGTCGACGGACCGCCGGCAGGCGATCAACACCGAGGTGGCGCGGATCGAGACCGGACAGTCGGTGTCCCCGACCGAAGAACTTCGTCCGCCCCAGCAGTGTCATCAACGGCTTGGTGAACCAGAACACGATCGCCACATCGATGATGGTGGTCAGGCCGAGGGTGAACGCGAAGCCCTTCACAGCACCGATCGCCAACGCGAACAGGATGATCGAGCTCAGCACGTTGACCGCGTCGGCAATCAGGATGGTGCTCCGGGCACGCGCCCAGCCGGTCTCGATGGCCGTACGGAGGGTGCGGCCTTCGCGCACCTCATCTCGTATTCGCTCGAAGTAGATGATGAACGAGTCCGCCGTCGTGCCGATCGCGACGATCGCTCCGGCGATGCCGGGCAGGTTCAGCGCGAACCCCATGCTGGCGCCGAGCAGGACCATGCAGGCGTACGTGAGCGCAGCCGCCATCGCCAGTGAGGCCACCACGACCAGGGCCAACCCGCGGTAGTACAGCAGGGCGTACATCAACACCAGGACCAACCCGATGATGCCGGCGATCATGCCGGCCTGCAGCTGTTCGCCGCCCAGGGTTGGCGACACGTTCTCGACGCTCGACATGTCGAACGCCAGCGGCAGCGAGCCGTACTTGAGGATGTTCGCCAGGTTCTGCGCCGACTCCTGAGTGAAGGAGCCCGAGATCTGAGCCTGCCCGCCGGGGATCGGCTTCTCGACGCTGGGGGCCGAGATCGCCTTGCCGTCCAGCACGATCGCGAACCGATTCATTGGCGGCTGCTGGCTGGACAGCTGGCTGGTGGCTTCTTCGAACTTCTGCGAACCCTCGGCGTTGAACTGCAGGTCGACGACCCACTTCACGTCATTCTGCGGAACCCCGGCCGAGGCGCTGTCCAACTTGTTGCCCTCGATGATCGTCGGTCCGAGGAGATACTTTTCGGTGCCCTGCTCATCGCAGGTGATCAGCGGCCGCATCGCCTTCTCCTGCACCGGCATGGCGCAGTCGTAGGCCTGGAACTGCATGTAGTCGGCCTCGGTCGGTTGCCACGACATCGCCTGCTCGGGCGGAATGTCGGCACCAGCGGCGGCCGGCGGGATCGTAGGCAGGGCGGGGAACGGTGCACCGTTGCCCTCTTGGCTGGCGCTCGGACTTGCACCCACGCCGGGACTCTCGGCACCGCTCGGTTCACCAGCCGGCTGGCCGGTGCCCGGCGGCGGCATCGCGGGCTGGGCGGGTTGTGCGATGTAGACCAGCCGGAATGACAGGATGGCGGTCTTGCCCACCATCGCGATCAGCTCATCCTCGTTCACGTTCGGGACGGCAACCACGATCTGGTTGTCACCGGAGATATTGACCTCGGTCTCGCCGACGCCAAGGCTGTTCACGCGATTCTCGATGATCGTCCGCGCCTGCTCGAGGCTGTTGCGGTCGATCGACGATCCCTTGGCAGGATCAAGATTGGCGGCGGTCAGCGTGACCGTCGTACCGCCCCGCAGGTCCAGTCCGAGCTTGGGGGTCCACTGCTGAGTGACTCCCATGATCACGAACAAGGCCGCGGTCAGGATCAGGAAGAAGATCAGGACGCGCAGGGGACGTGCCTGGGCGGTGGGGGCAGCCACGGATCAGATCCTCTTGGTGCCGTCGGTGTCGCGCGCGTCGCCTTCGGGCAGCTCGGTCTCGGTGACATTCGTGTCGGTGACCTTGGCGTCCGGCGCCGCGGAACCGGTGTCGCTGACAGCCGACTCGTCTGCTGTCGACTCTTTCGGCGCGTACGAGGGGTACTCGCTGGCCGTGGCGGTCGTGCCGGCGCCGGTGGCCTTCTCGTCGGCCACGTCGAACTCCTGCCAGGTCGACGATGAGCTCGTCGCGGCTGCGCTCGACCCCACGGCGCGGTCGTCGCTCTCACGGTCGGTCAGGGCACGATCGTCCGCCGGATCAGCCAGGGCACCGGCCGGCACCTTGTCGTCGCTCTCGAGGTCATCGTCGTCAAGAGTGCGCACCCCCTCGGACTCCAGGTCCTCCTCACCGGGTTGCACGACCCGGACGATGGCGTGCTTGACCATGGTCATCTCGGTCCCCGGAGAGAGTTCGATCACGGCCTGCTTGTCGCCCAGGCGGACAAGATTGCCGTAGATCCCGGTGCTGGTCAGCACCCGTGATCCCGGCGTGAGGCTCTCCAAGGTCTTGGCCTGCGCAGCCTGCCGCTTGCGCTGCGGCCGCAGGATCAGGAAGTAGAAGGCGACGACCATCAGGGCGATCATCGCGATCGTGGTCAAGGTGTTCGGATCCATGGCTCCTGCAAATCATCGGCAAATCGGTCGGGGTCAGCATCTCAGGGACTGGCAAGTACTGACCGGCGGAGTCTACCCACTGCGGCGCCCGGACCGCGATTTCATCCGCGTGTCAGCCGAAGAGTGATTCCGGCCCCTGCCCCACCGGTGGCTGCAGTCCCAGGTGTTGCCAGGCTGCCGCGGTTGCCACCCGTCCCCGGGGGGTACGCATCAGGAACCCTTCCCGAACCAGGAACGGCTCGGCCACCTCCTCGACGGTCTCGGTCTCCTCGCCCACCGAGATGGCCAGGGTCGACAGGCCCACCGGCCCGCCACCGAATCGGGTGCAGATGGCGGTGAGCACCCCGCGGTCGAGCCGGTCCAGGCCGATCTCGTCCACCTCGTACAGATCGAGAGCTTCGCGGGCCACCGCCAGGCTGAGCCGTCCGTCACCGTGCACCTCGGCAAAGTCGCGAACCCGGCGCAGCAGCCGGTTCGCGATCCGTGGGGTCCCGCGGGACCGCCGAGCGATCTCGGCGGCGGCAGTGGGGTCGAGTCGGCCACCCAACAGTCCGGCTGATCGCTGCACGATGTGCTCCAGGTCGGCGGCGGCATAGAAGTCGAGTTGCCCGGTGAATCCGAACCGGTCGCGCAGCGGGCTCGGCAGCAGCCCGGCCCGGGTGGTGGCCCCGACGAGCGTGAACGGCGGAATGTCCAACGGTATGGCGGTGGCGCCCGGGCCCTTGCCGACGACGACGTCGACGCGGAAATCCTCCATCGCCAGGTACAACATCTCCTCGGCCGGCCGGGACATCCGGTGGATCTCGTCCAGGAAGAACACCTCGCCGGGCACCAGACCCGACAAGATGGCGGCCAGGTCACCGGCGTGCTGGATGGCCGGCCCGCTGGAGATGCGCAACGGGGCGCCCATCTCGTGGGCGATGATCATCGCCAGGGTCGTCTTGCCGAGGCCTGGCGGCCCCGACAACAAGACATGGTCCGCTACCGCGTCCCGTCCGCGGGCAGCCCGCAGCACCAGATCGAGTTGGTCCCGGACCCGGGGCTGCCCGCCGAATTCGGCCAGCGACAGCGGGCGCAGTGCCGACTCGGCACCCACCTCCTGCGGGTCGGCGTGGGGATCGACCGGGCTGTGATCGGCCGCGACCGGTGCGGCGCCCGAAGACTGCGACGACGGATCGTGGCTGGCGGGATCAGTCATCTGCTCAGGCCTTGGCCAGGCTCTGCAGGGCGGCTCGCATCAGGACCGCGACCGGAGTCGTCGGATCGGCGAGGATCATCGGTTCCA
>JAKDKP010000307.1 GCA_030453285.1 Propionibacteriales bacterium | reverse complement strand
GGTTGCCGGCACCGGTCTTGCCGATCGCCGAACTGAGGTGATTGCGTACGGTGCCCGGCGAAAGGAACAGGTGCCTGGCGATCCGGGAGACCTGACTGCCGTCCTCAGCCAGCCGCAGCACCTGTTGCTCCCGGGCTGTCAAGCGATTGCGTCCTTCGAACAACGACTCCGACGCCAACGCCGGGTCGACCACGCGCAGTCCGGCGTGCACCCGCCGTACCGCCTGCGCCAGTTCCGAGGCAGGTTTGTCCTTCACCACGAAGCCGGTCGCGCCGGCGTCCAGTGCCCGCTGGAGATAGCCGGGCCGGCCGAAGGTGGTGACCATCATGGTGCGACAGTGCGGGAGCATCCGTGCGATCCGGGCGGCGGCATCGATGCCGTTGGTGGCGCCCATCTCGATGTCGAGCAGGCAGACGTCGACGTCACCCCGTACGGCACGGTCCACGGCTTGATCACCGTCGGCAACCTGGGCGACCACCTCGATGTCGGACTCCCGCTCCAGTAGGGCTGCCAGGGCACCCCGTACGAGCGCCTGGTCATCGGCCAGCAGCACCCGGATCGTCGCCGCGCCTTGATTCACCACGACACCTCCACGGTGGTGCCGCGTCCATGGTGGGTGCCGGAGCCGATGCTGAACCGGGCGCCGACCTCCGCCGCCCGTGCAGCCATGTTGCGCAGGCCGCGGCCCCCCGACCAGGAACCGTCTGCAGTCAGGTTGGCGAGGTGGACCGCAGCTTGGCCCACGCGTTGACCAGGGACGGCGAACGGCGATTCCGCGTGAGCCGGCAGGCCGACCCCGTCGTCGGTGATCCGGACCCGGCGCTCGCTCCACTCGATGCGGCACCGTTCGGCGCCGGCGTGACGCAACACATTGGTGCCGGCCTCCCGAACGATCCAGCCGAGCACGTGCTCCAGCCGAGGGCCCAGACGGGCCGGTCGACCGGTGACCTCGAGGTCGGTTCCGGTGCCGGTGAAGGACACCGTCAGACCGGCGATCTCCTCCGACACGGTGGTTTCGCGCATCTGACCGACGGTGAACCGGACCAGGTCCAGCGCATCCCTGGTGAGTTCACGGATCTGCGCGACCTCTGCCTTGGCCGCTCCAGGCGACGCCTCGGCCAGGGCTTCGGCCAGCTCGGCCTTCACCGCGATCACGGTGAGCGAATGCCCCAGCAGGTCGTGCAGGTCACGTCCGAGTCGATCCCGTTCGCGGAGCCGATCGCGTTCGGCCTGGAGCTCCTCCTCCTGACCGGCACGCTTGATCATCATCACCGTGGTGAAGTTGGCAATCGTGGTGACGCCGGTGATCAGGATCATGTCCGTCATCTCCTCCAGCATGCCGACGGCCCCCACCACGATCACCAGGGCCACGACCACCGCCAGCGACAGCGGCAGCGCGATCCGGGTGGTCACGTTGAAGGCCAGGTAGGCCACGAAGTAGGGCACGAAGGAGATCACCCACCACGACACCAGTGGCGCCTGAGCAATGACGATCAGCACCATCACCAGCAACGGTGCCCACGCCAGGGGCCGGTCGGTGGTCTCGGCCAGGACCGCGGAACTGTAGGCGACGAACGGGGCGAGGAAACAGGTGGCGAACATGATCATCAACGCGACTGAGAGCACGATCTGCCAGCTGGGCCGATCCGAGTTGATCACGCGGACGGCCAGGATCACCAGGAACACCAACCAGATGGCGGCGACCAGCCAGCCCCACTGCGCGACCTTGGAGCGGTCTGGCGGCACCGAGCCCGCGGAGTCGGTAGGGGCCGACGTGTCCATGGCTGCCACCCTAGGCCCTGTGGCGGGGCAGGCGGCAGGCAGCGGGGACGCTCATCGCCGTTCCCGTGTCCGTCGCACGGCCAGCAGGCACCACAGGGCGAAGATCGCAGCCCATCCGACGAGGTTGGCCAGCAGCAGCCACACCGGATCCTGGATGTCCCCGTTGTACCCGTCGGTGAGGGGATAGCGCACCAGTCCGACGTAGCCGTACATCGGAGTGAACTTCGCCACCGTCAGCATCGTCCCGTTGAGCGGGATGAACACGTTGCCGAGGAAGGCGAGGAACGTCAGCCCCGCGGCGGCGGTGCTGAGGGCGGAGTTGCTCTTGAACCACAGGGCGACAGCCAACCCGTACAGGCCGAACAGCGCGGACCCGACCACGATGACGATCAGACAGAACAGCCAGACCAGCACCGAATCGGCTTGGGCACCGTTGATCACTGCCACCCCGAACAGCACCAGAGTGGCGGCAGTGGCGATGAGCAGGGCAACAACCGCCTTGCTGGCAACGAACACCCTCGGGGTCATCCTGGTCAGGGCGAGCTGGCGTCCCCATCCCTCGATCTGCTCGGTGGCCGCCGATCCGGCGATCCCGGTGGCGGCAACCGCCGCACCGTAGGCAGCCATCGAGACCATGATGTAGAACTTCAGATTGCCGCGCCCCACGGCCTCATCGGAGTCACCGAAGATGTTGCCAAAGATGAGATACATGAACACCGGCAGCACCAGCACGAACATCATGTTCATCACGTCCCGGAGGTGACGGCTCAGGTCGATCCTGACCAGGGTGGAGTTCATCATCGGACTCCGTCGGCGTCGATCGTGGTGGCCTCGGACTCGGGCTGGTTGCCGGTCGAGGCTTGTGGTCCGGTCTGGGCTTGATGGCCGGTGAGGGCTACGAACGCGTTTTCCAGGCTTGGTGCGGTCACCTCGACGTCTCGCCCGCCGATCTGACCCAGGATCTGGACCACCAAGGCGTCGGAGTCGGCGGTGGTGCCCTGGATCCGATTGCCGTTCCGGGTGACCGCGGTCACCCCCGGCTCCTGGGCCAACGACGACACCACGGCGTCGGCGTCGGCATCGACTGTGAACGAAACGGTCCGACCCGACGTCATGGCCTGCACCTCGTGAGTCGGGCCGTTGGCGCGGATCTGGCCATCGCTGATCAACACGATGCGTTGGGCGAAATCCTGAGCCTCCTCCAGGTAGTGCGTGGCGAAGATGATGGTCCGGCCCGACTCGGCGTCACGCTTCATCGTGTCCCAGAAGGCGCGACGCGCGTTCACGTCCATGCCGGTCGTCGGTTCGTCCAGTACCAGCAGGTCCGGGTCGGGGAGCAGGGCCAGTGCGAACTTGATCCGCTGCTGCTCCCCACCCGAGCACTTGGAGATCTTCTGCTTGCCGATCCTGGTCAGTTCGGCGAGCTCCTTGACATGGCCGGCGCGCCCGCTGGATCGGTGCAGGGAGGCGATCACGTCGATCACTTCATTCACCGTCATGTCGTGCAGCAGCCCGCCGGTCTGCAACACCGCCGACGACCGGCCGTTCTGGACCGCCCGACGTGGGGTCGTCCCGAAGCTGGTGATACGGCCCGAGGTGGGTTCGGTAAGCCCGAGCATCATGTCGATGGCAGTGGTCTTGCCCGCGCCGTTGGGACCGAGCAGGGCCAGCACCTCACCGGCGTGAATGGTGAACGAGACGCCGTCGACAGCGTTGAACCGCCCTCGCCCCCGCACCTGGAAAGTCTTGATCAGATCAACAGCTTCCAAGACCTGTTCACCGGTTGGTGACCTGCCGTGATTCTGCCGTCGCCGCGTCGTGTTCATCATGATCACGAGACTGCCCCTCCGAACCTGTCGACGGATGAGGACGGTGTCACCCCCTCGACCGTGACGGTTGTCATGGGTGCCCGGCGGTCACCTCACGTGTCGGACGGCGGTGGTGGCGGCGGTCAATGGCTGCCCGTCGTTGGACACGGGAGTGAGGTCGGGCACCGCACTGCCGGCCTGGTCCACCAGTACCGAGTGCTCGCCACCGTCGGTGAAGGCGTGTCGCTCCGCCCACTGCCGCAGGGCCAGGATGACGACGAAGAGGTCGGCACCGGTCTCGGTGAGCTGGTACTGCTTCCGCCGCCACCACGACCGCCCTGTACGACGCGGCCGGTTGGACCGGCTCAACCATCCTCGGTGCCGGCTTCGCCGGGGCAGGACTCATGGCCTGGGTGCTGGGGGCACGTGCGGCGCGATCCTGACTCCGGAAGCGGGGTGCGCGAAGTGGACCTCCGTGAAGAGGTCGTCAGGATGTGGCGTGGTTGGTGGCGAGCAGATCGGCGAGGGCGCGAACGAACCAACGGCGATCGGTGTGGGTGTCAGCGCTGGCCAACAGCCGCCATGCCGGCCGCCCGCGCCCGTCGCACACGATGGCATCGAAAGGGCCGAATGCCTCCTCG
>JAKDKP010000306.1 GCA_030453285.1 Propionibacteriales bacterium | reverse complement strand
GGACTAGACTGCCCTCGTGCTCGGACGAACCTACGATCGCGAGAACTGCTCGGCCGCCAGGACCCTGGAACTGGTGGGCGAGCGCTGGAGCCTACTGATCATCCGCAATGCGCACTTCGCGTCGATGATGCGCTTCTCGGATTTCCAGCGACGGCTCGGGATTGCCCCCAACATCCTCACCTCGCGGCTGAACGACTTCGTCGCCAACGGGATCATGGACGTCGACGAGCAGACCTACCGGCTCACCGACAAGGGTCGTGAGCTCGGGGAGATCGTGGTCGCCCTCACCGGATGGGGAGACCGTTGGGCCGCGCCGGACGGACCTCCGATCGTGTATGCCCACACCGGGTGCGGTGGAGCTGTCACGATGCGGGCGAGCTGTGATCGGTGCGACAGCGCGCCGCCCATGATCGACGTGGTGGCCACCCCGGGGCCGGGGGCCGACGCCGTACAGCGTGAGCGTCTTGATCCAGGACAGGGGAAGATCTGACCGGGAGTTGGCGGCCAGATCTTCCCCCATCATGACCGGACGACACTGCGCAGTAGGGTCGCGACCATGGCAGCGAACACCCGTGACGTCGAAGCCGGCATCCACACCGACTTCACCACTGAGATGAACTACAGCTCCTACCTCGACCTGGAGCGGCTCCTGGATGCGCAGCACCCGGTCAGCCGTCCGCCGCACCACGATGAGCTGTTGTTCATCATCCAGCATCAGACCTCGGAGTTGTGGCTCAAGCTGATGCTGCACGAGTTGCGGTCGGCGTGTGCGCTGCTCGCCACCGACGAGATGCGGGTCTCGCTCAAGCGCATCGCGCGGGTGAAGCACATCCAACGCAGCCTGACCGAGCAGTGGTCGGTGCTGGCCACCCTGACGCCGGCCGAGTACGCGGAATTCCGTGGGTTCCTCGGTCACGCCTCGGGGTTCCAGTCCTGGCAGTACCGGGCCGTGGAATTCGTGCTGGGCAACAAGAATCGGGCCCTGCTGAAGGTCCATGAGGCGACCCCGGAGATCCATGGCCTGCTCACCGAGTTGCTCGAGGCGCCCAGCCTGTACGACGAATTCCTGGGCTGCCTGGCGCGCCGTGGGTACGCGGTACCGCAGGCCGTGCTGGAGCGTGACGTGTCCACGGCCCACGTGCGGGATGTCGATCTGACGGCGATGTTCACCGAGATCTACGAGAACGCGCACGACCACTGGGACACCTACGAGGCCTGCGAGGAACTGGTGGACCTGGAGGACAACTTCCAGTTGTGGCGGTTCCGGCATCTGAAGACGGTGCAGCGCACGATCGGCATGAAGACTGGCACCGGCGGCTCCTCCGGCGTCGGGTTCCTTCAGCGGGCACTCGACCTGACCTTCTTTCCCGAGCTGTTCGACGTACGGACCGAGGTCGGCCGGTGAGGGCAGCAGGGCGCGCCGCGGCACTCGATGCCGTCGATCCACTGGCATCGTGTCGGGACCTCTTCGTTCCCGCCGGTGCGGGAGACGACGCCGTACGGGCCTATCTGGACGGGAATTCGCTGGGGCGTCCGCTGATCGCCACCGCCGAGCGGTTGGCCGACCTGGTCACCGGCGCCTGGGGCACCGGCCTGATCAGGTCGTGGGATGACGGGTGGATGGACCTGCCACTGCGGTTGGGGGATCGGCTGGGTGAGGTGTGTCTTGGTGCCGACCCCGGGCAGACGGTGATTGGGGACTCGACAACGGTGATGATCTACAAGTTGCTGCATGCCGCGGTGTCCGCGGCGCGCGCCGGTGACCCGGAGCGGACCGAGATCGTGCTGGATGCCGAGAACTTCCCCACCGACCGCTACGTGGCCGAAGGCGTCGCCGCCGAGTTGGGGTGTTCGCTGGTGTGGATCGATCCCGACCCCTCGACCGGTGTGACCGCCGACGAGGTACGTACGGTGATCGGGTCACGGACGGCGGTCGTGCTGCTGTCGCAGGTGGCGTACAAGTCGGCGTGGGTGGCGGATCTGCCGGTGATCACCCGGATCGCGCACGAGGCCGGTGCCCTGGTGCTGTGGGACCTGTGCCACAGCGTCGGTGTGCTGCCGATCGAGCTTGATCATCATGACGTCGATCTGGCCGTGGGCTGCTCGTACAAGTTCCTCAACGGTGGACCCGGAGCGCCAGCGTTCGGCTACGTCGCCCGACGTCATCAGCAGGCGTTGACCCAACCGATCCGGGGCTGGATGGGGCACGCCGACCCATTCGTGATGGGTCCGGGGCATCGCCCGGCGACCGGCATGCGGCGGTTCATCTCCGGCACGCCACCGATCCTCGGCATGGTCGGCATTGCCGACACCGTCGAGTTGATCAACCAAGTGGGGCTGGCAGCCGTGCGGGCCAAGGCGGTCGCCCTGGGGGAGTTCGTGATCGAGACCGTTGATGCGGAGTTGCCCGAGGTGACGGTGGGTTCGCCGCGCGAGGCGTCCCGGCGCGGGGGACATGTCACGATCAACCATCCCCGCGCGCGCGAGATGTGTGCGCGGCTGTGGCAGCGCGACGTCATCCCCGACTTCCGTGAGCCGGACGGCATCCGGCTCGGCCTTTCGCCGTTGAGCACCAGCTTCACCGAGGTCGCCCTGGTCCTGGACGAGATCGGTACGCTGCTGGCGAATTGATCCCGGAGTTGATCATGCCCGGCTGATCGCCTCCAGCACCGACGAAACGACGCGTGGCCAGTACGGTGACTCCGGGTCGATCAGGTCGTAGTGGTGGGCGCCGTGGATGATTGTCGCGGGCGCACCGAACGTGACACTGTGGCTGACCGGGACCGTCACGTCGTCGGTGCCGTGCAGCAACCAGATCTTGGGCGTGGGGTGGTCTTGATCATGGTCGTACGGCCGGCTCAGTCGCACCTGTGGATCGGCTTGGTCGTACGCACCGGGCAGATCGGCGGGACTGCCGCCCATCCAGCCGACGATGGCGCCGTCGCCAACTCCTTCGGCGGCTGCGCGGATCAGGCCCGTGACCCCGGCCAGGGCAATCACCGGCACCGGTGGACGCGTCCGGTCGGTGGCCCGCTGCAGCACGAGCAGCCCACCGGCGGAGTGACCCAGCCACAGCGCCGGACGGTCGCCGTGGGCGGTGAGGTGGTCCTCGAGCAGGCGCAGATCGTCCATCGTCAGTTCTGGACGGCCGGGGACGCGACGGTACTCGGTCAGCACCACCCGCAGCCCGCTCGTCGCGAGTGCTCGGGCCATCGGACGGGCATGGGTGCGGTCGATGGTCGACCGGAAGTAGCCGCCGTGCACCACCACGACCAGCGGGCCGTTGGCCGGGCCGTACGTCTCGAAGACCTGATCAACCTCGCTCCCGTACGGCGTCGGCTCCACCTCTGGTGTGTCGTCGGCCAACAAGCGAGCCAGCGACTCCTCCTCGGCGCAGAGCGCCTCGGGACCGGGCTCACCGAAACCGTGTGGCATGAGCCCATTGTCCCCCGGGTGCGACTGGGTGCCCAGCCCTGTCCGCGCGAGCCAGACGGCGTAGAAGAGCAACACCGCCGTCAGCGCGCCGACCGCGTTGATCAACCAGAAGCGGATCGTGATGGTCGATTCGGACCAGCCCTTGAGTTCGAAGTGGTGATGCAGGGGCGCCATCTTGAAGAAGCGTTTGCCGCCGGTGAGCTTGAAGTAGTAGCGCTGGATCAGCACCGAGGCGGTGACCATCACGTACACCAGACCGATGAACGGCAGCAGCAACTCGGTCCGAGACAAGATGGCCAGCGCCACCAGGAAGCCGCCGATGCCGAGGGAACCGGTGTCACCCATGAAGATCTGCGCCGGATGGCACGCCCACCACAGATAGCCGATCAGGTTGCCCAGCAGGGCGCAGGTGACCACGGCCAGGTCGAGGGGATGGACGGTGTCGAAGCAGCCCGCACCACCACCGCCGGGCGTCGTACAGGAGTTCTGCACCTGGAACAGCATGATCAACGCGTACGCGGACAGGCTGAAGATCGCGCAGCCGGTGAGCATAGCGTCCGCCCCGTCGGTGATGTTGACCCCGTTGGTGGTTCCGACGAAGAGCAACCCGTACCAGATCAGGGTGAGCAGCACCGCCACGACCGGTCCCCACCGGGCGAGATCGAGCCAGGAGACGTCGCCGACGAAGGTGATGTGCGAACTGGTCAGCGGACGACCGGCCCGAGATGAACCCCACAGGGCGACGGGGACCAGGAGTCCGATCACCAGCAGTTGGCCGATGATCTTGGCGCGTTCGCCCAGCCCC
>JAKDKP010000305.1 GCA_030453285.1 Propionibacteriales bacterium | reverse complement strand
TACTCGATCAGACCCTGCGTGTGGCCCGCTGTCGCCCAGGGCAGGACAGGCCGGCCGCCCCCTTGTTGCGACCCCCTTCCGCCGCCGTGCCCGGAGCGTTAGCCTTGCGAAGGTGGCAGTGCCACCACGGCATCGCCCGTACGATCAGGCCCGCGCAGGTCCCCGGGCCACCCGACGATTCGATCCCAGGAGGCAGCATGAGTGACCAGTCGCAGGATTCGAACGAGTACGAAGGTCCGGCCGACGGTGGCGCGTCCGGTCAGCCCGGCGCCCACGAGGGGCGGCCCGATCGTGGGCATGGTCCCGATCGCGGAGCGGGGCGAGGACGCGGCGCAGCGGCGGGTGCCGGCACGAGCCAGGGTTCTGGTGCTGAAGGCCCCGCCGACGGCGGTGCATCCGGTCAGCCCGGCGGCCATGACGGCGGTGCCGATGGCGGCGCCGACAGTGGTGCAGGAGCTGGATCCGGCGCCGAAGGACCTGCCGACGGCGGAGCATCCGGCGAGCCCGGTGCCCACGACGGTGGCGCCGATGGCGGCGCCGACAGCGGCGCGGGGTCCTCGGGATCGCAGTTTTGAGCCGACCCCGGCACGCTCGTCAGGACTCCGTCGCACAGGATCGCGGCGGAGTTCTGGCGTCTCGGCTGCTGGATGTCCCGGTCGAGGAGTTCGCCCGCGACATCTGGTCTCGCCGCGCACATTTGACCCGCGGTCGGCGGGACTTCGCTGACCTGTTCTCCGCCGAGGCGGTGGACGAACTTGTCTCCACCCGCGGGCTGCGCGCACCGTTCCTGCGCGTCGCCAAGCAGGGCCAGACGCTGCCCGACTCCCGCTTCACCGCACCGGGTGGCGTGGGTGCCGAGATCGGTGACCAGATCGACGACACCGCGCTGTGGCGCCAGTTCGCCGACGGGGCGACGATCGTGCTGCAGGCGTTGCACCGGACCTGGGCAACGGTGGCCGACTTCGCCGCCACCCTGGCCACCGAGTTGGGACACCCCGTACAGGCCAACGCCTATGTCACGCCGCCGGCCAATCGCGGCTTCGATGATCACTACGACGTGCATGACGTGTTCGTGTTGCAGGTGGAGGGCACCAAACGGTGGGTCATCCACGAGCCCGTGCATCCCGCCCCGTTGCGTGATCAGCCGTGGACCGATCATCGCGACGCGGTGGCGGCCGCAGCCCACACCGAACCGGTGATCGACACCGTGCTCGAACCCGGCGACGTCCTGTATCTCCCCCGCGGGTGGCTGCATGCCGCCGAAGCGCAGGGGGCGGTGTCGATCCACCTGACGCTCGGTGTGCACGTGTGGACCCGGTACGCGCTGGCCGAGCAGCTCGTCAACGCCGCGCTCAGTGATCTGCGCGACGACCCGGCCATGCGGGCCGCCCTGCCGCTGGGGCTCGACGATCCCACCGAGCATCTCTCCGCCATCGGGGAACGCCTGACCACCGCTCTCGCCGAGGCCGACCCGGCACCGACCTTCCATCGCGTACGACGAAGCCAGGGCCGGTCTGCCCCGCTGGGCCCGTTGGCCCAGTTGACCGCTCTTGATCAACTCACTGACGCCACCGCGCTACGACTGCGGGACGCGCTGGAGACACGGATGACCGGGGACCGACTGCAGACTCGCGTCGGCTGGCTCGACCTCACTGAACAGGAACAGCCAGCCGTACGGCGGTTGCTCGACGAGCGGACCTTGACGGCTGTTGATCTTGGCATACCCGTTGCCCGACGGCTGCTGCGCGCCGGCGTGGTCGTTCCCGTCGAGGTGCCGTGACCGCCGCATTCCTCTGCGCCGAGGCGGCGCGGCTGCGGGGCGACTCGATGGTCGGCACGGCCGCACCAGGTCGTACGTGGATCCTGATCGAACATCGCGGTGGATGGCCACCCAACGGATTCGACGGGCTCGGGCTCCCCGTCCACGTCACCACCGCCGTGAACACGGCCGCCCGCAACAACGGCGCCCGCATCCTGTTGATCAGACGCCACGGTCGTCGACTGCGCGGCGGATCGGGTGCCTGGGCGGTGCTGCGGCACGCCACGAATGGCGCCCACAGCCAGCAATGGGGCCGTTGGCATGATGATCATGATCTGTTGGCGATTCCCGAGGCCCTGGCCCGTACTCCTCCACCTCCTGACCCAGACACCCAGCCGGTGCTGCTGGTGTGTGCCCACGGCCAGCACGACGCGTGTTGTTCCGTACGCGGCCGTCCCGTCGCGCGTGCGCTGGCTGAACGATGGCCCGAACTGGTGTGGGAGTGCAGTCACGTCGGCGGCGATCGGTTTGCGGCCAACATCGTCATCGCCCCCGACGGGGTGTACTACGGGAATCTGAACGCCGACAACGCCGTGGCCACGGTGGAGCAGCATCTGTCGGGCCTGATCCATCCCGATCATCTGCGCGGTTACACCGACCTCACTCCGCCCCAGCAGACCGCCGTCGTGGCAGCGCTGCGTCGGTTCGGTCCGGCCGGTCGCCATGATCTGATCGTCCAGCGCACGGAGCGCGACGAGGATCACTGGCGGGTGGACCTACTCGTTGCTGATCATGGTCCGGTCCGGGTGGACCTCCTCGCACGCCGCACGACCCCGTACCAACTCACCTGTCGTGGCCAGCAACCCACTTCGGCCGTCCACTATGAGGTCCTCGACCTGCAACCGATCGACACCTCAAGTTAGGGTTGCCTCAGTCAGTTGAGAGAGGCGTCCATGAGCAACATCGCAATCACCCATGCCGCATCAGGGCTGGTGCGGGCCACCGTCGTTGGTCGACAGCAGGTCAGCCCGCACGTCGTGCGGATCACGCTGGGCGGTGAGGAGCTGAGCCGGTACGAGTACCGCGGCTTCGACCAATGGTTCCGGTTGGCGATCCCGGTGCATGCCGGCGATCGCCTCGACAACCTGCCGCACCGCTTCGGGATGGGCGGCTATCTGAAATACCTGTCCCTGCCCAAGGGCACGCGACCGGTGATCCGCAACTACACCGTGCGTGCCTTCCGACGCGATCCGATCGAGCTGGACGTGGACTTCGTGGTGCATGGCAGCGACGGCGTCGCCGGCCCGTGGGCCGTCTCGGTCGAACCGGGCACCGAGGTCGGGTTCATCGATCAGGGGTGCGGTTGGGCACCGGTGCACGCCGACTGGCATCTGCTGGTGGGCGACGAGAGTGGGATGCCCGCGATCGCGGGCGTGCTGCGCGACCTGGCCAGGGACGCCCGCGGTCATGCCCTGATCGAACTGTTCGACGAGCGCGACCGCCAGCAGCTCGACGAGCCGGCGGGGGTCACCGTGCAGTGGCTCGTACGAGATCCCACCGCCGAGCCGGGGGCTGCGGTACTCCCGGCGCTGAGGGAACTCGACTTCGGTGACGGCACCCCGTACGCCTTCGCTGTCGGCGAGTCCGCCGTGGCCACCGGTGTCCGTCGTCACCTGGTCAACGACCGCGGTGTGCCGAGGAGTCAGGTCACCTTCTGCGGCTACTGGAAGCGTGGCCGCGCCGCCGGTTGAGTCAGGACTCCTTGGCGGTGGCGAGGATGGCAGCCACCTCCCGGGGTTGGCTGGGTAAAACTCCGGGCCGGAAAGCGGCGCATACGGTGCCCCGGACTGCTCAGGCGGAGGCTTGCCCCCGTCTCCACCACCGTGGTGTCGGCCAATGACCGCTCCTCAGACGGGCGGCCGAACATGCCGGGGAAGCGGAGCATGCCGCCGTCGATCTCGAACGCGTACGGGGCAGCGAACTGAATCGGTTGATCATCGGGGCCCGGCGGCAGAGCCCGCAGGCGCCGTATCCCGTGCCAGGCCAGCAGTCCACTGATGATCGACAGCACCACGACACCCACCACCCCCTCGATGGGCCAGGGCTTGATGATCATGGTCACCAGCCCGGCAAGGACCAACAGCACGAAGATCAACGCCACAACGAGCAGCGCGATCGACTGTCGACGGAGCGACCGCTTCGTGGGGCCCGGAAGCCGTTGCGTCCACTCGGACAGTTCGATGCGGCGGGTGGGGGTTGGCATGGTGCCAGAATAGGTCCTCGGTCCTCCGGGACATGGGAGTCACGCCTGCTTCGGTGACCACGGAAGCAGGGCCAAACCGCTGACTGGGTCAGGATCCCTTGGCGGACGTCAGGATGGCCGCGACCTCCTGGGGTGACTGCGCCAGACTCTTGGGCGGGTAGCGACGCGCGCGGTGTCCTGGGCTGCTGAGACGAAGGCCCGCCATCGTCGCCAGCACCGTGG
>JAKDKP010000304.1 GCA_030453285.1 Propionibacteriales bacterium | reverse complement strand
TTCTGGCGATCCATGGTCGGATGCGGTGGTGCTGTGGACGCGTGGTGCAGCAGTGACATCGGCACGGGCCGTCGTCGGCGTGTTGGCGAGGAAGGCCGCGGCGACCGCAGCGCCCGACCCGGTGAGGAAGTGGCGACGGGAGGCCGACCAGACAGCTTCGGTGACCAGCTCGTGAACCCGCTCGACAGGACGCATGTCCGGCAACTTAGTATGCACTCTGCGCATGCACAAGCACTCTTGCAAAAGACTGTGCCCACTGGACTCTCGCCCATCCATGTGCCAACGCAGAGCATTGCTCCATGCGTACTACGCGTGTAGCGTGCCGCGCATGCGGAAGGTGTCACCTTCCCGACGTTGTCAAAGGAGAGTGACGTGGGCGACTTCTCACGGTTCAGCCGTCGGACGGTTCTCGGCGGCCTGGCGGCCACTGCAGGTGCTGCAGTCCTGGCCGGATGCGGGGGCACCGACGCCGGACCCGGCGGTGGATCGCCCGACAGTGGCCAGCTCAATGTGTGGGGTGGGGTGCCGGCCGAGTCCGGCCCCGATGACCTGATCGCCGCCTTCCAGAAGGAGCATCCGGGCATCACGGTCACGTACACGCGCTATGTGAACGACGACAGCGGCAACCTCAAACTGGACAATTCGCTGCAGGGCGGCGTCCCGATCGACCTCTTCTTCTCCTACGGCGCCGGGCGGATCAGCAAGCGGGTGAACGCCGGGCTGACCCTCGACATCACCGACAAGGTGAAGGAGACCCCCGAGCTCGCACCCTTCGCCGCTGATGCCTCCCCGCAGGCGAACTATGTCTTCGACGGCAAGATCCACACCGTCCCGGCGGCCCTCTCCCCCGGCTTCGTGCTGGCGAACGCTGATCTGCTCGATGACGCCGGGATCGAGGTGCCCGAGGACTGGGACGTCAACGACTACCACGAGATCGCCACGAAGCTCAGCCGGGGCAACACCCACGGCAGCTTCGTCGCCCCCGAGTACGCCCGGATGGTGCTCGGACCCGACATGTACTACGCCGAGGGTGGCGAGGCGTCGAGGATCGAGGACCCTGCCTTCCGTACCGGCCTCGAGCTTTCCCTGGCGATGCAGAACGACAACAGCACCATGCCCAAGCAGGAGATCCTGGCGCAGAAGCTGGAGACGTTCTCGCAGAGCGCGTTCCTCAGTGGCCGCTTCGCGATGATGGCGACCCAGGCGTACATGCTGCGCTACGTGGCCGACACCAAGGAGTACCCGCACGACTTCACGGTGCGCGCCTTCCCGTTGCCGGCACCGATCAAGGGGCAGGAACACTGGAACGCCGGTGCGTACGGTGATCTGCTGTCGATCTCGCAGAAGTCCCAGCAGCAGGATGCCGCCTGGACGTTCTTCACCTTCTGGCTGGCCAACGCCGGAACGTACATGGTCAAAGGTGGACGCCTGCCGTCGGTGGTCGATCCTGCCAAGACCGACGACATTCTCGACAGTCTGCTGGGCGAGGAGAAGGAAACGTTGTACGACGTCGACTCCTTCAAGCCGGTGCTCTTCGACGACACGGTGAAGGTGCCGGTCGACACGATCTACACCGGAGCGACCGAGATCGAACAGATCGTCAAGAAGTCCACCGACCAGGTGCTGCTGGGAGACATGACCGTCGACCAGTGGGTGACCGACGTCAAGAAGCAGGCCGACGCGGCCATCAAGAAGGGCTGAGACCCACCTTGGCCGTCGACACCGTCACCGCCACCGCTCCACCGGCGGCTGCGCCGCAGCCGAAACGTCGGAATCGCCGGTCCCGGCGCACCCCGACGCGGGTGGGCTGGCTGTTCATCCTGCCCAACGTACTGGGCTTCGTGGCCTTCACCCTGATCCCGCTGATTGCCGGCCTCGGCATCGCCTTCACCGACTGGAATGTCGTCTCCGGCCTCAGCGGCATCGACTTCGTCGGGCTGAAGAACTTCCAAGTCCTGCTCACCGACACCAAGTTCTGGGAGTCGGTGCTCCGCACCCTCTTCTTCGCCGGCATCACCGTGCCCGGCACGATGATCCTCGGCGTGCTGCTGGCCCTGGCCCTGAACCGGGATGTGCCGGGCAAGATCGCCCTGCGGACGATCTTCTTCATCCCGCACATCGTCAGCTCGATCGCGGTCGGCATGGTCTGGCTGCTGCTGCTCAACCCGCAGAGCGGCGTGGTCAACCTCGGGCTGGGCCGGCTCGGCGTCTCCGACCCGCCCGACTGGCTGGTGTCGCAAACCTGGGGCCTGCCCTCGCTGGTGCTGATCTCGATCTGGTCCGGTGTCGGATACTGCGCCATCATCTACCTGGCCGCGTTGCAGAGCATGCCGCCGGACCTGCTCGAGGCAGCCAAGCTCGACGGCGCGAACGCGTTCCAACGGTTCACCACCGTCATCTGGCCCGCACTGATGCCCACCACCACGTTCCTGGCGGTGACGATGTTGATCAGCCACTCCCAGGGATTCGGCCTGATCGCGTTCCTGACCGGGGGCGGCCCGGGTGACTCGACCACCGTGCTGTCGTACTACATGTATTCCGAAGGCTTCCAGTTCTATCGCTTCGGGTACGCCGCCGCGATCGGCGTGATGAGCTTCATCGGCGTCCTGATCCTGACCGCCATCCTGTGGCGCTTCCAGAAGGGACGGGGGCTCTACACATGAGCAGTCGACCAGTCGCACTCTCCCGGGCGCACCGCCGACGGCGTACGACGACGCTGGTGACCAAGATCGGCTCCGGCGCGGGACTGTGGGCCCTGGCCGCACTGTTCATCCTGCCCTTCGTGTGGATGCTGTCCTCCTCGCTGAAGCGCAACATCGACGTGTTCGCCGTCCCCGTCCGGTGGATCCCCGATCCGGTCCAGTGGAGCAACTACGTCGAGGTGTGGCTGGGCGACCAGTCGATGTTGCGCTACTTCGGCAACTCCCTGCTGGTCACCGGCGTCAGTGTCACCGGTGACCTGATCACCGCCTCGATGGCGGGGTACGCGTTCGCCCTCCTCAGCTTCAAGGGGCGCGACAAGGTGTTCCTGATCTATCTGGCGACCGCCATCGTGCCGTATCAGCTGCTGCTGGTGCCCCGGTTCATGTTCTTCCAGCAATTGGGGCTGTACGACACCTTGTGGGCGCTGATCCTGCCGGGCATCTTCACCCTGTTCGGCACCTTCCTGCTCCGTCAGTTCTTCATCGCCTGCCCTCCCGAGCTCGGTGAGGCGGCCCGGATCGACGGGGCCGGCGAGTGGGCGGTGTTCTGGCGCGTCTACCTCCCCCAGGCCAAGCCGATGCTGGCCGCCCTGGCGATCATCCGATTCGTCGGCTCGTGGAACGACTACGAGACCCCGCTGGTGATGCTCTCCGACGAGCGCAAGTACACCGTGCCGCTCGGCCTGACCCAGTTCATCGACGCCGAGGGTGGCCTGTCGGCCGGTCTCGCCATGGCTGCCTCGGTGTCCTCGGTGATTCCGATCCTGATCGTGTTCCTGATCTTCCAACGCCAGTTCGTGGCAGCGCTGGCCCATGCCGGGCTCAAGTGATCAACTCCGTACCCGCACCAGATCCGAGGACGTGACCGTGCCGTACCCAGCAGGACACCAGCAGGAGGTGCCCGCCGTGCCGTCACCCTCGGTGGAGGCGCGTGCCGTCCGGACCGAGAACGTACGGGCCGACGTGACGGTGGCCGGTGGTGGGCTGGCCGGCGTCTGTGCCGCCATCGCCGCCGCCCGCCAAGGGGCAACGGTCTCGCTGATCCAGAATCGCCCCATGTTGGGCGGCAACTCGTCGTCGGAGGTGCGCGTGTGGGTCTGTGGCGCCACCGCGCACGGGGCCCAGCAGTACGCCCGGGAGACCGGCATCATGGGCGAGCTGTGGCTGGAGAACCAGTTCACCAACCCCGACGGGAACCCGTACTACTGGGACCTGGTCGTGCTCGAGGCGGTCAACGCCGAACCGAACATCACGTTGTACCTCAACACCGAGGTGCTGGAGGCGACCGCCCACGACGACGGCGATCACCGCGTGATCGACTCCCTCACCGGCTGGATGATCGGTTCCGAGCGCCGCATCAGCTTCACCAGCGAGACGTTCATCGACTGCACCGGTGACGGACTGGTCGGTCATCTGGCCGGAGCCGAGTACCGCACCGGACGCGAGCGGCGTGGTGACTTCAACGAGTCGTGGGCACCCCCCGGGGCCCGCCCACCAACCCAGGGGAGCCCCCACCACGTATAAACCGACCAGGTGGGGGCC
>JAKDKP010000303.1 GCA_030453285.1 Propionibacteriales bacterium | reverse complement strand
GTGCCGGTATCGACCGTAGGCTGCGTCCAGTCCACGACCTCATATCGGCGCCACAACTCATTCCACACACCAGCCGCCGCTCGAGCTATTTCATCTGCCCGATCGTCTCCAGAAAGAGCGTGAACGCTTGTCGCCGCCTGCATCTTATCCGGTCGAAGGTTTTGACTGTTGAAATCATGTAACGCGCGCGTCAGAGACATCATCTGATGCTTCGCCGGTAGTACGACCAAGAGCTTGGCCAACGAAGCCGCGTCCAAGTGATCGCGCCAGCGACCACGGATGTGCAGGTTGACGATGCGGCCCCGATCCATGAGAAGGGTGAGTTGGCCAGACTCGTCAACCAGGTTCCCGGTCAACAGTTCACATGCGGTGTTGAGGGACACCGCGGACTGATCAGCGCTCATACCGACGACACTAGACCGACAACGTAGGTACCCGCGTACGCCATCCACAGGCGGATGTCCTGTCCGTGCCTGGACGCACAAACCCGGCGGGGGCTCGAGGGCCGGCCCGCCGGGTTTGTTCATGCCCCTCGCCCCTCCTCAGGGTAGGGAGTCATCTGGTGGGAGAGGCCGCGTGACGTGCCGAGAGGCGTACGCGATGCCATCTCTCCGAGATGTGAAGTTGTTGTCGGGTTGAAAGATAGCCTCTGGGTCCACTCTGACACGAATCAGGGTCCCCGGGGGCGGCCACACCGGATGTGTCAGTCCTTCGGTCGGACCCGTTCGATGGTCAGCGGGGTGCCGATCTGCACGGTACGGCCAACCGTGCACAACCGATCCCGGGACTGGTCGATCGAGCGTTGGACGACCTCCTCGGCCCGCGCGCCGGACTCGGAGGCGGGGAAGTCGAGATCGAACTCGACGGCCAGGTCGACCAGATGATTGCCTTGTTCGTCGGTCACCTTTCGACCCTGGGCCGTTGCCACGAACTCCTCCGGTTCGGCCCGCTGGGAGACGATGTAGTCCACGTCGATGGAACTGCAGGCGGCAATTGCGGCCATCAGCAACTCGCCCGGCGTGAAGTCGGACCCGGTGCCGTCACCGACCACGATCTCCCCACCGCGCCCGTTCTCCGCCCGGTACTTCCCGTGCGAGATGCGCTCCAAACGTGCCCTGGACAAGCGTTCTGCCATCACATGCTCCTTCGGTTCGTGTCGGATCCCCACCCGCTGATCGGGGGGGTCGCGTTCAGTCCTCGGCTCGCTTCCGGTCCGGGTCGAAGTGACCGGGTCGCTCGTCGTAGCCGGCAGGTTCCCTGTCCGGCTGTCCCCGCTCATCGGGCTGTCCCGGTTCGTAGGGCCGGCCCGGCTGGTAGGGCTGCTGTTGCTGGGGCTGGTGCCCGGGTCCCACTGGGGGATGTTCCTGCCTTGCGGTCTCCTGCGGGGCCGGCCGTGCAAGGCGCGCAGCTCGTCGACGGACCGCAGCCAGGGCCACCACGACCACCACCGCCGCTCCGCCGACCAGCAGCAGGGCCACCAGAATCAGGATCTCCATCGGTCCCAGCACGGCACGCCTCCCACTTTCCTCGGTGATCGATTTCGCTTGGCGATCAGGTCTTCACGATCCTTCAGCTGACCGGCGCCTCAGGTCGGTCCTGGGCCGCCGGGGCGGTCGCCGTTCGGGTACTGACCGAAGTCCTGTTCGTCGAGCGATTGCGGTTCCCGGCCTTGCGCCGCATCGGATCCGACGGCCGGCGGTATCGGCCCGGTCGTCCCGTACGAAGGGGCAGCAGGCTTGCCGCCGCGGATCAGCACCACCACGAGAGTGACGATGACGCCAACCACGAGCAGCGACCCCACCACGAGGGCCACGAGAACGATCACGGTCATGGCCACGCTCATCTCCTGGTCCACCGACAAGTACCCCGCAGTGTACGCAGGAGCCGCGTACGGGCGGGCACAGCGTCCCGGCTGGGTCACACTCGTTACTCTTGGTCCGGCACACCCAGGAGGACCACCGACATGACCTTGCCCCAGGACGGATTCGAACCACCGCAGATGCCCCAACCTCGTGAGGCGTCCAGCGGGCAGGTCACCGAGCCGCGTGAGACCTCAGACGAGCTCGCGAGCCATGCCGAGACTCCGCAACGTCCCATCGGCCGGATCGTCGCCCTCGCGGTCGGCGTCACCGTGCTGGTCGCTGCCATCGTCGGCGCCGTCGTGCTGTGGGGTCCCGGCAGCCCGGTGAACGCGCCCACCACGCCGGCGGCCACTTCAGCCGGGCCGACACCCGGAACCAGCGTCCAGCTCGCCGAACGGTTCGAGACCTATACCCTCGACCCGCTCTCGGTCAGCGCTCCCCCCTTGGAGCCCGGCGACGACCTGGTCACTGCGACCGGTACGTACGCCCAGAACGGCATCCCGATGATCGTGGTGACCGCCGCCCGTCCAGCCAACAGCGTCGAGGACTATCTGCTGTCGCTGGGGGCGTCCAAGGTCGACCAGAAGGGTGCCGGCTATTGCGGGGTCTATCAGGAGGTCAACATCTGCGGTGTGGTCGCCGAGGACACCGTCTACACCGTCTCGCCGTTGTCGGATCAACCTGTCGACGAGTTGATCGTGATCGCTGAGAAGGTGTCGGCGGCCTGAGTCCGTAGTCCGTCGGACTCGCTCATCACCTCGACCGTTGCGGGCAGGATCTCCTCCAAGGCACCGTCGAGATGGTGCGTGACGACGTCGTCGGCCCGGGTACGACCGCGCGTCACCAGGACCACCGGCAAGCCCCGGGCCGTGGCACGTCGGACGAACCGGAGTCCGCTCATCACTTGCAGTGACGACCCCAACACCAGCAGTCCCGGGGCGTCGGCCACCAGGGCAAAGCACTCAGCGACCACCTCTCGAGCGACCGCATCGCCGAAGAACACCACCTGGGGCCGCAGTTGATCACTGTCACAGACAAGGCATCGCGGCGGTATGAACCTCGCCACATCGACCGCCAGCAAGGAAATGTCGCCATCGGGCCGGATCTCATCACTGGTCACCTCGAAGTTCGGATTGGCCTCCCGCATCCGATCATCCAGAGCACGCCGAGCGGTCTCCTCACCGCAGCGCTCACAGATCACCCTGGCCAGTGAGCCATGCAGTTCGATCACCCGCCCGGTGCCCGCGCGCTGATGCAGTCCGTCAACGTTCTGCGTGATCACCGACCCGATCACCTGCCGCCGCTGCAAGGCGGTGACCGCCTTGTGCGCCGGATTGGGTCCGGCGGCGTCGAAGCGCTGCCAGCCCACGTACGACCGTGCCCAGTAACGCTGCCTGGCCTCCGATGAACTCCGGAACTCCTGGATCGTCATGGGCTGCACGCGACGCAGGCCGTCGGGGCCCCGATAGTCGGGGATACCGGACGCCGTGCTCATCCCGGCACCGGTGAGCACCAACCACGGCCCAGTGCCGCTGAGCAGTTCGGCCAGCTCAGCGGCTTGATCTGCGGTGTCGGACGTCACGTGACCACGCTATCTCGCACGGAGGCACGCCGACCCGCAGGCAAAGGGCACCCTTCCCAAGGGGAGCCGTTCCTTGCTGTTCGGCACCCGAACCCGGCGGTACGCTGCGGGCATGAAGCTCACCGCGGAACTCGAAAAGGCATTCAACGCACAGATCACCCTCGAGTTCGAGGCGTCGATGGTCTATCGACAA
The DNA here is from genome assembly GCA_030453285.1 of Propionibacteriales bacterium. Classification (GTDB taxonomy): domain Bacteria; phylum Actinomycetota; class Actinomycetes; order Propionibacteriales; family Propionibacteriaceae; genus Carbonicoccus. The sequence goes on along the minus strand of JAKDKP010000303.1, from coordinate 612 downwards.
CTCGCCATCGAGATGGAGATCAACGACCTCCCGGGCATGGCTGCCTGGTTGCGTCATCAGGCCGACGAGGAGATCGTCCACGCCAACAAGTTCATCGATCACCTGGCTGATCGGGACAATCACCCGCAGATCTCCACCGTGGCTGGCCCCAAGGTCAAGATCAAGACCCCGCTCGAGGCGTTCACCGCCGCGGCCAAGCACGAAGAGCGCGTCTCCGAAGCCATCCGCGAGCTCTACCGGACGACTGAGGCAGCCGGGGATCTCGACTCGCGCCCACTGTTGAACTGGTTCCTCAGCGAGCAGATCGAGGAAGAGGCCACCGTCAGTGAAATCGTGGCCCGGATCGCGATGACGAACGAGGACGGCCCAGGGCTGCTCCGTCTCGACGAGGAACTCGGCTCACGTCCGACCGCCACGACCGAGGCCAAGTGAGCCGGCCACAGAAGGCTGCCCACGCCTGACCGATCAGACCCGACCTGCTTCGGCCATCTCGTCGTGCCGCAACCGGCCACCGTCAGTGCGGCTGGCCGGTTCAGGCGGCAACGGCCGGAGCAAGTCCTTCCACGCGGCCCACGCGGAGCGACGACGCGGAGGCCGTACGGTCTGGCGCAG
>JAKDKP010000302.1 GCA_030453285.1 Propionibacteriales bacterium | reverse complement strand
CATGCCGGCGGTCAGGTTGATGACGGGGTCCACATCGGAATCGCGGATCTGCCGGACCACCTCGCGGTAGAGCTCGGTATCGCGCGAGCCCTGTTTGGTCTGCGGATCGCGCACATGGATGTGGACGACCGAGGCGCCGGCCCGTGCGGCGGCGATCGCATCGGCGGCGATCTCGTCCGGGGTGACGGGGACGTGCTCGCTCTTGGCGGTGGTGTCTCCGGCGCCGGTCAGGGCACAGGTGACGATGACCTTACGATTCATGGTTCGACTCCTTTGAGATGACGATGGTGCGGTCAATGAAACTTTCGATTTGGCGATACATCTGATCAACAGTCAGCATTCCGGTCAGGACCTTGATGCCGAGGCCGTCCATCATGGTCGTGATGTCCAGCGCCAGTGACTCGGGGTCGTCCTGCCGCATGGACCCGCTGCGCTGGCCGTCGGTGATGATGTCCAGGACGGTTTGACGCCAGCGCCGGTAACCGTGGGTGTGGTTGTCGCGCCCCTCCGGGTGAACGGCGACCTGCGCCCAGGTCTGGAGCCAGATGGACCACTCGGCGCGGCCGGCCGAACCCGTCGGGAGCTGGAGCTGGATGAGCCGTTTGAGCCGGAGCACCGGATCGGTGACCGTGTGGAGTTCGGCGACTTGACGGTCGAAGGCCAGCTTGACCGAATAGCGCAGGGCCTCGGCGAAGATCTCCCGTTTGGCGGGGAAGTAGTAGTGGACGGCGGCCGGGCTCATGCCGCATTCGCGGCCGATATCGGCGATCCGCACCGTGTCATAGCCCTGTTCGGCGAAGAGCCACCAGGACTTCTCGACGATGGTCCGGCGCTTGAGCGCCATGTCCCGGTCCTCGCGGTGGATCGTGGGCAGCATCCGGGCCGGCGGCGGGGTGGTCGCACCGGCGGTGGCATCGGATCCGGAGATGAGCCAGTTGGCCGTCACCCCGGTGACGGTCGCCAGCTGGGTGATCTCCTCGGCGTTGAAGCGCCGCGTTCCTGCGAGTGACTTGGACAGTTTGGACTCGTCCAGGCCGATGAGCGCAGCGACCCGGCGCTGCGGCAGGCCGGAGCCCCGAATGGCGTCACGGGCCCGCTCGGGCAGGCGTCCGGACGGTGAATCGTTGGCTGGCATGCCCTCAACTGTAGAGAGGACTTGCGATCATGGCAAGGTGGCTGATTTATATTCAGGAATAGTTGCGATGGTCGGTTGCGCCGCGCGGCGTCCAGCTGGCAGCGGCACCTGAGCACCAACGCGGCCAGTGCCGTCGCGCCGGTCACCGCGGCACCCGTGGCCAGCAGCACAGCGCCACCGAGCCGGCCGTTGCCGGTCGAACGGGCGGTCTGGAAGCCGCCGATCAGGCCGGTGGTGGTCACGGCGGCGGTGGCGATCGGGCTCATGTTGGTCGGCAAGAAAGTCGGTGTGGCCAGCAGATTTCCACCCGGGGGACGGCGTACGATGTCGGACATGAGTGCCACCATCGGACATGAAACGACCCCGACCAAAGTGGTGATGGTTTCCATCGTCGCCGCGCTCGGCGGATTCCTCTTCGGATTCGACTCCGCCGTGATCAACGGCGCGGTCGATGCCATCGCCGAACAGTTCGGCCTCAGCGGGGTGGTCCTCGGGTTCACCGTGTCCTGCGCGCTGCTGGGCGCGATGGTCGGCGCCTGGTTCGCCGGCCCCTTCGCCGATAAACAGGGCCGCGTCCGCGCCATGCTGGTCGCCGCCGCGCTGTTCACCGTCTCGGCCGCGGGCTCCGGTTTCGCCTTCGGCCCTGTGGACCTGATCATCTGGCGCACCATCGGTGGGATCGGCGTCGGCATGGCCTCGGTCCTGGCTCCGGCCTACATTGCCGAGGTCGCCCCCGCCCACAGCCGTGGCCGGCTCGCCTCGCTGCAGCAGATGGCCATCGTGCTGGGCATCTTCGTCGCCCTGCTCTCCGACGCGTTCATCGCCACCGCGTCCGGCAGCGCGACCGCCGTGGGGTGGCTGGGCATCGAGGCCTGGCGTTGGATGTTCCTCACCGGCGTCGTCCCCGCAGTGATCTACGGCGTGCTGGCCTGGCAGATCCCCGAATCCCCGCGCTACCTCGTCGCCCGCGGCCAGCTGGCCAAGGCCGGCAAGGTCCTGCACGAGGTCGTCGGGCTCAAGAGCCGCGAGGAGGTGGACGAGAAGATCGCCTCGATCAAGTCCACCATCAGCACCGAGAAGAACCAGGGGCTGCGCAACCTCGTCGGTGGGAAGGGCTGGCTGCTGCCGATCGTCTGGGTCGGCATCCTGCTCTCGGTCTTCCAGCAGTTCGTCGGCATCAACGTGATCTTCTACTACTCGACGAGTCTGTGGCTCTCGGTCGGCTTCACCGAGGCCGACTCCTTCACCATCACCGTGATCACCTCGGTCACGAACATCCTCGTGACGATCGTGGCGATCGCCCTGGTCGACAAGATCGGCCGCAAGCCGCTGCTGCTGTGGGGCTCCGCCGGCATGACCATCGCCCTGGGGTTGATGGCCGTCGCCTTCAGCCAGTCCACCGGCACCGGTGAGGACGTGTCCCTGCCCCAGCCGTGGGGCGTCATCGCCCTGATCGCGGCCAACCTGTTCGTCGTCGCGTTCGGCGCCACCTGGGGCCCGGTGGTCTGGGTCCTGCTCGGGGAGATGTTCTCCAACAAGATGCGCGCGGTGGCCCTCTCCGTCGCCGCCGCGGCACAGTGGCTGGCGAACTTCCTGATCACCACGACGTTCCCGACCCTGTCGGAGATCAGCCTCGTGCTGGCCTACGGCCTGTATGCACTGTTCGCCCTGCTGTCGTTCTTCTTCGTCTTCCGGTTCGTCCAGGAGACCAAGGGCCGCGAACTCGAGTCCATGCAGTAGCCCGGTCGCGGCCCCGGGGTCCTCCCGGGGCACGACGGCGGTGCCCGGCTACGGGATCTCGACCAGGGTGTCCTGGGCGGTCGGCTGGGTGCCCAGGGCGCCCAGCACCGCCGCGCCGAGGATCTTGGCCCCCGCCCGGGACGGATGGATCCCGTCGTAGGTCAGGCCCTCGGCGTACATGCCCGGGCGGTTGTCGTCGCGCAGTCCGCGCGCGCCATCGATCCAGCCCCACCCCTGTTCGGCGACGAAGTCGTGCAGCCAGGCGTTGTAGGCCAGTGTGCGTTCGCGGAAGTCATTGCGCGGTGGCACCGAGGAGACGATGACCCGGGGGAGGTCGGCCACGTCCACGATGGAGCGCATGTTCGCCCCGATCTGCTCGAACGGGACCCCGGCATGGATGTCGTTGGTGCCGGCGATCATGACCAGCACGTCCGCGTCGACGGGCTCGAATCCGGCCAGCATCTCGGCAGTGGTCGCCCCGCCGCGGGCCCAGCCGCCCACGAAGGCGGTACCCGGGGTCTGGGCGAAGGCCGCCCAGGAACGTTCGCCGACGATCCGGCGGGCCACCTGGCTCGGGAAGGCATGGTCGGCGGTGATCGAGTCACCGACCACGGCGAACGTCAGGGCCTGCGCCCCGGCGGCGGCCACCGGCTGCGCCATCGGAAAGCCGTCGGAGGTCAACGGAGGCTGTCGGTCCGCCATCCCGAGATAGGCCACTCCGGCCACGAGGGCCAGCAGCGTGAACGCGGCGATGACCACGGCTCGCGGACGGGCGGCCAACTGGCCGAGGCGGGACGGGCGGGCGATGCCGCCGGAGGCGGCGGAAGCGGAAACGGGCACGGACTACTCCTGGGAAAAGATGCGACATATCCAGCCTAGGGAGCGGAACCCCCGGTTCGCGCATGTCAACATGACAATCGTGTGACAATTCGTCGGTGCGACACGTTCACAGGCCAGTGGCCTACCCTCGAATCCATGTTTGAGCAGATTTCCGTCGACTCCTGGTGGCAGGCGCTGCTGGTCGGCTTCAGCCGTGGCCCCTCGCTCCACGCCGAAGCGCTGACCCTGGTGCTGATCATCGCCGCCGCCATTGCCCTGTCCGTCCCCCGGGCCATCTGGCGCTGGTTCGGCCTCTACGTCACGTTCGTGCATGAACTCGGGCACGCGCTGGCCGCCCTGATGACCGGGCGGATCGTCAGCGGGATCCGGCTGAACCTGGACCATTCGGGCGAAACAGTCAGCATCGGCCGCGGCCGCGGCGGCGCCGCCTGGTCGGGGTTCTGGGGTTATCCGGCACCTGCGGTGGCCGGTGCGGCGATGATCTGGGCGGCGTGTTCGGGGTGGGCCGGTGCGGCCTTGTCCGTCGGCGCGATCCTGCTGC
>JAKDKP010000301.1 GCA_030453285.1 Propionibacteriales bacterium | reverse complement strand
CCGGACGTCCTGGTCGCGATGAACCCCGCCGCGCTGAAGGCCAACCTCGCCGACCTCGCCCGTGGTGGCGTGCTGATCGCCGACACCGCCGAGTTCACCAAGCGCAATCTCACCAAGGTGGGGTACGAGACCGACCCCCTCACCGACGGGTCGCTGGACGGCTACCAGTTGCACGCGCTCGATCTGACCGGCATGACGGTGGCCGCGGTCAAGGAGTTCGGTCTCAACCGCAAGGACGCCTCGCGGGCCAAGAACATGTTTGCCCTCGGCCTGCTGTCCTGGCTGTTCCAGCGCCCCACCGAGGGCACGCTGACGTTCCTCGGCGAGAAGTTCGCCAAGCTGCCCGCCATCCGCGACGCCAACATCACCGCCTTCACGGTCGGCCACGCCTTCGGCGAGACCACCGAGACCTTCGCCCACACGTACGCGGTGGCGCCGGCGCCGATGCCGACCGGTGAGTACCGGCAGATCTCGGGCAATGTGGCCTTGGCGTACGGGTTGATCGCCGCCAGCCGCAAGGCCGGCCTGCCGCTGTTCCTCGGCGCCTACCCGATCACCCCGGCCTCCGATGTGTTGCACGAGTTGTCCAAGCACAAGAAGTTCGGGGTCACCACCTTCCAGGCCGAGGATGAGATCGCCGGCGTCGGCGCCGCCCTCGGTGCCAGCTTTGCCGGCCATCTCGGTGTCACCACCAGTTCCGGGCCGGGCATCGCGTTGAAGGCCGAGACGATCGGGCTGGCCGTGATGACCGAGCTGCCGCTGATCGTCTGCGACATCCAGCGGGCCGGCCCCTCGACCGGCATGCCGACCAAGACCGAGCAGGCCGACCTGTTGCAGGTGATGTACGGCCGCAACGGCGAGGCGCCGGTGCCGGTGCTGGCCGCCCAGTCGCCGTCGGACTGCTTCGACACCGCCATCGAGGCGACCCGGATCGCGATCACGTACCGCACCCCGGTGATCATCCTGTCCGACGGCTACATCGCCAACGGAGCCGAACCGTGGCGGTTGCCCGATGTCTCGGCCATCCCGCCGATCGACCCGAACTTCGCGACCGAACCCAACGGCACGAACGCCAAGGGCGAGCCGGTTTTCCTGCCGTACAAGAGGAATCCGGAGACTCTGGCCCGCCCGTGGGCCCGGCCCGGCACCCCCGGGTTGGAGCACCGGATCGGTGGCATCGAGAAGGCCAAGGACACCGGCAATGTGTCGTACGACCCGGCCAACCACGAAGAACAGGTCCGTATCCGACAGGCCAAGATCGACGGCATCAGCGCCACCATTCCCGACCTGGTGGTCGATGATCCCGACGGCGACGCCCGTGTGCTCGTGCTCGGCTGGGGTTCGACGTACGGCCCGATCACTGCTGCCGTGCGCCGCGTTCGCAAGGAGGGCCGGTCGGTCGCCCAGACGCACCTGCGACACCTCAATCCGTTCCCGTCGAATCTCGGTGAGGTGCTGCGGGCCTACGACCGGGTGATCGTTCCCGAGATGAACCTCGGCCAACTGGCGATGATGTTGCGCGCGAAGTATCTGGTCGACGTGCACAGCTATTCGCGCGTACGGGGCCTGCCGATCTCGCTCAGCGAACTGGCTGCCGACCTGCTCGACGAGATCAACCAGCTCGCCACCGAAGGGAGTGCCGCATGACCACCACCGACCAGCCGGCCACCACACCCAGGGGTCTGGCTGGCGTGCCACTGGCCGTGGAACCCTTGAACCGCAAGGATTTCACCTCCGACCAGGAGGTGCGCTGGTGCCCCGGCTGCGGCGACTACGCCGTCCTCTCGGCGTTCCAGTCGTTCATGCCGCAGGCTGGCATCCGCCGCGAGAACACCATGATCATCTCCGGCATCGGCTGCTCCTCACGCTTCCCGTACTACGTCGACAGCTACGGCATGCATTCGATCCACGGCCGTGCTCCGGCGATCGCGACCGGGGTCGCGACCGCCCGCGAGGACCTGGGCGTCTGGGTCGTCACCGGCGATGGGGATGCCCTGTCGATCGGTGGCAATCATCTGATCCATGCACTGCGCCGCAACGTGAATTTCACCATCCTGCTGTTCAACAACCGGATCTACGGGCTGACCAAGGGGCAGTACTCCCCCACGTCGGAGATCGGCAAGATCACCAAGTCCACCCCGATGGGTTCGCTGGACAATCCGTTCAACCCGTTGTCGCTGGCACTCGGCGCCGAGGCGACGTTCGTCGCCCGGACCGTTGACTCGGACCGCAAGCACCTGACCAGCATCCTCACTGCGGCCGCCGAGCACCGCGGGTCGGCGTTCATCGAGATCTACCAGAACTGCCCGATCTTCAACGACGGCGCCTTCGACGCGTTGAAGGACCGCGACACCGCGGCGGACGCGATCATTCCGCTCACCCATGGTGAGCCGATCGTCTTCGGCGCCGACGACCGACTCGGCGTGCGCCGCGATCCGGTCAGTGGAGCCTTCGAGGTCGTCGAGATCGCCGACGTCGGCGTCGAGGCGCTGGTCGTCCACGACGCCCATGCCGAGGATCCCTCGTACGCCTTCGGCCTGTCGCGACTGACCGATGCCGGCGCGCTGAGCCGGTCACCGATCGGCGTGCTCCGCCAGGTCGATCGCCCCGCCTACGACGATCTGGCGCGCGAGCAGGTCCGTACCGCCACCGGCGGAACGGAGGCCGATGATGCCGCGCTGCAGAGCCTGATCGCCGGACGGGACACCTGGACCGTCGCGGGATGACCGCCGACCGGTCCGGCCCTTCGGTCGCGCCCGAGGGGCAGAGTGCTGGACTGGTGTACGGCCTGATGGCCTATCTCAGTTGGGGTCTGGTCCCGCTGTTCTGGCCACTGGTCAAACCGGCCGGTGCGGTGGAGATCCTCGCCCACCGGATCTTGTGGTCGCTGCTGTTTGCGGTGATCGGTCTGGTGGTGCTGCGACGGCTGGGGCGACTGCCGGCCAACGCGCTGGCCCCGGTGCGGCAGGGCCGTACGTTCGCCATCCTGGCCGTCGCCGCCGTGGCGATTGCGGTCAACTGGGGCCTGTACATCTGGGCGGTCAACAACGGCCACGTGATCGAGGCCTCACTGGGCTACTACATCAATCCGATCATCTCCATCGCACTCGGCGTCCTGGTGCTGCGGGAACGGCTCCGCCACCTGCAGTGGGCCGCCGTCGGGTTCGCGGTGGTCGCGGTGATCGTGTTGACGATCACGCTGGGGCAACCGCCGTGGATTTCACTCGCGCTGGCCACCAGCTTCGGCCTGTACGGGTTGCTGAAGAATCGCGTCCGGATCGGTGCCCTGGCCTCTCTGGTCGTGGAGTCGGCCCTGTTGGCGCCACTGGCCCTGGGCTATCTGGTCGTGCTGGGCACCCGGGGCCAACTGACCCTGCTGACCGGCGGCCCCGGTCACGTCGCCCTGCTCGTCACTTCGGGACTGGTCACCCTGCTGCCATTGATCTGGTTCTCCGCGGCCGCGGCACGGCTGCCGCTGAGCATGGTGGGGCTGCTGCAGTACGTGACCCCGACCATGCAGTTCCTGCTCGGGTACCTCTGGTTCGGCGAATTGATGCCGGCAGGACGGTGGCTTGGCTTTGCCCTGGTGTGGATCGCGCTGGTGCTGCTCACCATTGACGTCCTCCGTCGGCTCCGTGCCCGCAGACTCGTCCAGATCTGACCAAGCATTCAGCTAATCTTGGACGGTGCGTACGCGGAGGGGCGTCGCACGCGCACCAACGAACTTGAGGAGCCCAGAACATGAGCGGTACGTACCCACCCGGCGGCGGGCAGGACCACAACGGTCCGCCTCCCGGTCCTCAGCAGCCCGGCTACAACGGTCCCCCGCCTGGCCCACAGCAGGGTCAGTCCGGTCCGCAACAGGGTCAGCCCGGTCCGCAACAGGGTCAGCCGTACGGCCAAGGCGGTTACGGCCAGCAGCCCGGGCAAGGTGGGTCGAGTGGCTATGGCCAGCAGCCCAGCAGCGCTCAGTCCGCCCCCGGTGGCTACGGCCAGCAGCCCAGCAGCGCCCAGTCCGCCCCCGGCGGCTACGGCCAGTCGGGCTACGGCGCCCAGCAGGGCCCTGGTACCCAGGCCGGCTACGGCGCCGGAGGGTATGGCGGCCAAGGGGGCACCGGTGCTCCCGGCGGCTACAACCCCGGTGGGCCCACCCCGCCGAAGCAGGGGATGTCGAAGGGATTGCTGTACGGACTGATTGCCGGCGTGGCTGCCTTGGCGCTGATCGCCGCCATCGCCGTCGGCATCGCGGTCACCCGCCCCAAGAAGGATCCCAAT